>CBDVBL010000210.1:0-4567 GCA_965372205.1 uncultured bacterium | reverse complement strand
GGCCGAGAGGATGTCCCATGTTTCCACGGGCGGTGGGGCATCCCTGGAATTCTTCGAAGGTAAAACATTGCCCGGAGTGGCGGCCCTGGCTGATAGAAGAGGCGAAAAATGAGGCGTCCCCTCATCGCTGGAAATTGGAAAATGTTTACCGATCCTGCATCGGCGGGGAAGTTGGCCGACGAGCTAAAAGAGAAATTCGCATCCTTCACCCTGGCGGATATTGTTGTTTGCCCTCCGTTTACCTCGATTCAAGCAGTTACCGATTCACTCAAGGATAGCAATATAGAGATCGGTGGTCAGAATATTCACTGGGAAATTGAGGGCGCTTTTACAGGCGAGATATCGGCCGCCATGCTTATGAGCGCCGGCTGCAATTGGGTGATCATCGGTCACTCGGAAAGGCGAACATATTTCTCTGAAACCAATCAGCGCGTGTTATCGAAAGTCAGATCGGCTCTCGCCGCCGGATTGAAACCGATCGTCTGTGTAGGAGAGACGCTGGATCAGAGGGAAGCCGACATAATCGAAAAGACCGTGGAAACCCAGCTTTACGATGGCCTGGGAGATATCGATGATATCGGCCGCTTGACAATAGCCTATGAGCCGGTCTGGGCCATCGGCACCGGCAAGAATGCTACTCCGAAACAGGCGGAGGACGTTCATCGTTTCATTAGAAAGCTGATCGCTGACAGATGGGGCGCAAAAGCGGCCGAATCGATTCGGATTCTCTATGGCGGCTCCGTAAAACCTGAGAATGCAGCCCCGTTGTGGCGAGAGGATAATATCGATGGTTTCCTTATCGGCGGCGCCAGCATGAGGGCCGATTCGTTCCTGATTATTGCCGAATCGGTGAAATAAGCTCTTGACATATTTCCGTTTTCAAGTATTTTTTGCCGTTGTCGAAAAATAGTATGGAGGTTTAGATTAGAATATGAATATTTTTTACCCTTTCGTGCTCGTAGTTCATATCCTGTTCGCGCTGTCTTTAATAGTCGCAGTCTTGATGCAATCGGCAAAAGGTGAAGGCCTGGCCGGCGCTTTTGGCGGGGGCGGAGGCCTCTCCGGCGCAGTTTTCGGAGGTAGAGGAGCTGCTACTTTCCTCTCGAAAGCAACGTCATTTCTCGCTATTGGCTTCATGATTACCAGCCTCACTTTATTTGTATCGCTGGGAATAACTTCCGGCAGTGGCCAGGAATCCGGCGTCGTCAGAGATCTGCAGGAGGGGCCGAGCGATTTGGCGCCATCGCCGCCACCGAGCACAATACCGGGCGAAATCCCCGCTGGCGAGTAAGCTGGCCCGGGAGACCTGTTTCAGCAGCCCCCACCGGCGCAGGATACTTCCGGCCGTTAAAATTTCCCCCGGAATATCGACCGTGGAAAAATCTGCGGAAGTGGTGGAATCGGTAGACACGCCATCTTGAGGGGGTGGTGCCGAAAGGTGTGGGGGTTCAAATCCCCCCTTCCGCATTCTAAGACACGAGAGGGACCATGAATAATGGTTCCTTTTTTCGTTTACCCACTCGCATAGATTCATACCCCGTCGATTACCGCTTGGCAAAATAATGCTTGCGTGAATCCTTCGGAATTGCCATAATATAGCACCCCCCGGATTTCGGTAGAACCGAAATAATTGCTTCCATGCTTGATGGATTTATAATCGAATGATGAAGATCAAATCTCAAGGGAGGATGCAAGCATGAGGCATGGCAAGGTAAGTAAGGAGATCGCTAAAGGATTAAAGGTGCTCAGAAAGAGGATCAGGAAATCGAAGATCCCATCGTCCAAACTCGATGAGAGCATCAACCTGGCCACCTGGAACATTAGGGATTTCGGCAAATCCGAGCGTGAGGAAGCGTCAATTCATTACATAGCGGAGATTATGTGGCAGTTCGATCTGGTCGCGGTGGCGGAGGTGCGTGATAATATCTCAGACTTAAAGAAGGTTCTGGATATCCTCGGACCTTACTGGCGGGTTGTTTTTTCCGATTTCCTCATGGATCACCGCGGCAACAGGGAAAGGTTCGCCTATGTTTACGACAAGCGCGCCGTCACCTTTACCGGGTTGGCATCGGAGGCCGACGAGCCGAGAAAGCTCGACAAGAAAACCAACGAGTTCGTCCCGAAAGTCACCTGGTATCGGAAACCATATATGGCTTCCTTCAGTGCAGGCAATTTCGATTTCATCATCATCGGCGTACATATACGATGGGGTAAAGGGAAGAAAGCCCGTATCAAGCCGCTTAAGATTCTGGCCGAATGGGTGGATGAGAGAAGTAAGGACAAACACGTCATCGATAAGGATATCATAGTTGTTGGAGATTTTAATATTCCAAAGATCAACGATGCTCTTTTCAAGGCGATTACCAGCAAAGGCTTGACGATACCGGATAAGCTCAGGGGGGAACAAGGCACTAATCTCAAGAGAAATGCTCGATATGACCAAATTTTTCATTATCCGCATACCGAGTGTTTTACAAAGAAGGCCGGCGTTCTCGATTTCCACGTTGGTTCATTTAAACCGCTTTACCCTTGGAGCAGCAAAACCGAGAAAAGACTGTCATGGGAGCTTTCGGATCATCTGCCTTTGTGGGTACAACTCGACGTTGACAGCTATGACGAGCAACTGGACCAGATCATCCGGCCGAAGAAGAAGTAGGAAGAGCAGGTCGGGTCTCTACCATTAGAAAGAAGCCCGACATCCAGGCCTTAGGTCAAAATCCATGTCGTTTTGACAAAAAACTCTGCCTCGCGCAAATCAAAAAATGGAACTTGCGTTCCGCGTTTTATTGTATATTATATACAGAAGACCCTAAACAGGGAGGAGAAAAATGCATCATAAAATGACGGTTTGCCTGTGCGTGATTATGCTCCTTGGATCAGCTTCTATAGCCACAGGCCAGTGGCAACATCTCGGGCTATCTGGGAAACAGATAATCTCCATGGAAAACAGCCCGTACTCGGCGGAATATATCTATGCAGGGACCAATTACGAAGGGCTGTTTATGACAAGCGACGGCGGTCAAAACTGGCACAACAGGATCGCGTCAAACGTTCCCGTTTCATTTATCTCAATCGTTCCTCTTGTCCCGTATCATTTTGTTGCTATCGTTTCCGATTCCTGGTCGGCCGGGCTATATCGGTCGGTCGATTTGGGCGAAACATGGGATTTGCAGGCTTATCTTCCGGGACCGCGAAGGATGGGATTTGATTCTGATTTTGACGGGAATTTGTACATCTGCTTTCCCGGCGGAATAATGACCTCGGAAAACCACGGATACGATTATGAAATCAGCAATTACGGACTCCCCGACACGAATATTATCGACGTGAAAGGCCATGGGGCAGATCGGCTTGAGGGTTACGCCGTGGGAGAAGCCTTCGTGGCCAAAACTGCCAGCTTCGGGCAGGTTTGGGAGGATGTCGGCGGGCTGTTCGGCATCGAGGATTACAATCCCGCGCGAATCGAATACGAGCCGAACGGGCCGGATACGCTCTACGTAACCACCTGGGCTTACCTGGCTCGCTCGTTGGACGAGGGCGATACATGGGAATATTTCGAAACACCCACCGTCTACAATGTGCCAATCACCTGCGACCCATCGGTGCCGGGGAGGCTTTTCATCGGCTCTATCGGCGGGGGAGTGCTGATGTCCTCCGACGCGGGCGAGACGTTCATGGATATCACCGGCGATCTCGGCAACACCGACGTCTATAGCCTCGATATCGATATCGAGGGGAGGCTGCTGGCGGGGACCGGCAACGGGATCTACGTCCGCGATATCCCAACCGGCACCGAACCCGGCGCACCGTTGCCGCAGACCCCGGTCCTTAATCAAAACTATCCCAACCCATTTAACGCATCGACAACGATCACATTCACCTTGCCCGGTTCCCGATCGGTAACGCTAAAAGTGTATGACCTTCTCGGTCGCGAAGTTCAAACACTGGTAAACGATGAAACGATTGAGGGCTCTCATACGGTCACGTTCGACGGCGCAGATTTTCCCAGCGGAATTTATTTCTATCGTTTAGAGGCGGGGGATTTCGTAGACACGAAGATTCTCACCCTGCTGAAATAGCCGTAGGTCGGGTTTAACGAGGTCAAAACGAGGCAAAACCCGACACCCAGCCGTAGGTTAAAACCCCTGCGGTTTTGACAAAAAGCTGATGCGCCCTCAGGATGTCGCAAAGCTTCCATCCTGAGGGATTAAAAACCCCTGCGGTTTTGACAATAAACTTAATAGGTCATTCTGGCGAAAACTGGAAGCCAAAAGGCAAAACTGATGACGAAGCCGCTGCGCCTTGTGACGCGCATACTGATGTGTTTAGCTATATTTATAATTCCTATGCTCTCTCTATCACGGATTTTAGAATTCTTGCATTGTAAGAATCGTATTTATCTAGTAAGGAAGCTTTTTTTAAACCCGTAATTGCTAATTTTTTGGCGTAGACTCTCTCACCGCGATCCAAAGCATATTCCGAGAGTTTAACGTAAGGCGCTATAGCATTAGGCCTTAGGTGCAAGCACATTCTAAAAAGTTTATAAATCACATTCTTTTTATCTGGT
>CBDVBL010000209.1:0-4569 GCA_965372205.1 uncultured bacterium | reverse complement strand
CTATGGCGAGTCGGGGATAGGATTCTGCGCCCAGGCTGTCAAAAGCGATTATGATATCAGATTCTGGCATTATGATGAATCTTTTATCAATCTGCAGTCTTCGGGATTTGCTCATCCAGATTATGAAACCTTCAGCGATGATCGATTCGAACTGTCCTTCAGACAGCCTCAGAAAGGCGAAACGGGTCTTTTCCTGAAACGACGCTTTACGGCTGAACATATCGAGTTTACAGCTGCCACGGAAGTATGGAAGAAATCGCCGATCCATCGGATTGCCATAGAAAATTCTATTGAAGCGCGTCGCCCTGTAATATCGGATCTGGTGGCTATAGCCCGATATGCGGATCGACGTTATAGACAAAACGATCGTTCGTTGATTGAACTCGGAGCCAGTTTGCGAAGAGGTATCGAGTACGGTATTTTGATTTCGCTGTGGGTGGAGCAGGAGCAAATCGAAAGTGATAAATCGAGATATTTCCTGTACTTCTCTATGCCTGTTACGTCCCGCTTTTCGATAGGCGGAAGGGCACGTCGGAATCTATCGGGAGATTTCGATTATTTTATCGAGGAAAGAACAAGAATAGATGATTTTCTTTCAATAAAGGCGACTTATAGATGGGACGATTCCTACAGGGGCGATCTGGGGCCGCTGTATCTGGTCGTGGAGAGTTTATGGTAAAGACATTTGTTATATTCCTCTCGTTGAGCGCAAACATCTATGGACAGGTTGTGCTTTCGGAGATCTTATCCAATGAGCCATCCGGCAGGGTCAGGCTCGAATGGGTGGAGATTTATAACCCGGTCGATATTGATGTGGATCTGCACGATTATTTGCTAATTGCGGGCTCCGATACTACTCGTCTGCCGGTGGGTTCTTATGTGGACGGTGGCGCCTATGCAATACTTGCGCGTCAGCTGTTGCCCGAAGATGGATCGGATTCCTTTGAGGGTTACTGGGGCGACTCCTCCGGCATATGGGGAGATGCGGAGATCGAGAACTACACTGCCTTCGATGTTAAAATTGGCCTGAATAACAATCAGGGATCAATCGTGATGGCTGATACCTCGGACAATCAACTCGATTATTTTTCATGGGATTCCCCCTCTGACGATGGCCGCTCCGTTGAAAGGGATGATCTTTTCGATAGTTTTTCCGGCTGGCATGACTGTTACGATCCCGATGGTTCTACGCCGGGACGTACCAATTCACTTATCCCTATCGACGGTGAAGGTGCTCTCAGTATTTCCGTGATACCACGTTTGATAACTCCTGACGGTGACGGTATCGATGATAATTTTACAATCGATGTTATCATTCCCGCCGGTACTGAGATCTCCATCGACGTTTTCGATGATTCAGCTATGAAAGTAAGAAATCTGCTTTATGAGTCTGATGTTGCGGTTAGCAGTGTTGAGTGGAACGGTCTTGACAATGACGGTGGGCGGATGCCTCCGGGCGTGTATATCATAGGTTTCTTTCTGACGGGCCAACAAAGCGACAGCAAATTCATACCGGTGGTTGTGGCGCCATGAGACGTGTTGTATTTCTAATTGTCTTAATAAACTCATCGAACCTCCTGGCCTCGGGTTTCGACGAGATGATATTATGGCAATACGATATACCCGGTGATTCATCACGGGTAATTAATCTGGAACCATCCAGGCTCTGTCGGAGAGGACTGGAGGCCGCTTTTCTTCATACCAGGCCATATGGAATCCAATCATTGAACTGGAGCTATGCCATCGTCAGGCAGGGATTTGGCCGTATAGGCTTTTTTGGTCAATTCGGATATTACGGACTGAATGAATATTATGCCAGACGTACGTATTCATTTGGCGGCGCCGTTAAAATTAACGAATCCTTATCTTCTGCGGTGAGCGGAAATCTTCAAACAGAGGATTTCAATCATGCGGGGGACTATTCTACGGCAGATTTGAATATCAGGTTTTCATATAAATATCGGAGATTTACCGGCATCATAGGTTCATCCGGTATTAATCTTAAGAGCGCCTATGAAACGCAAAACGGCAGGAGCATGAGGCCATGGGCTTGTATTTCCCATATTTTCAATAATGGCATCCAGCTCTACGCGAGCGTCAAAAAGGCCCAGAACGATAGAACCAGGTGGCTTATCGGACAGAATATTGACGTCTCCGAAGCTATCGATCTCCATATCGGTATTTTGAATCATCCCAATGTCTTCTTTGGACGGCTTGATTTATCTTATAAATCGGTTACATTGATATTGACATACAATTCGGTGAGCAAGCTTAACGATACGGTTGTATTCGGTATTGCCGTGGGGAGCTAAGCGTTGATGTTGAGAGATGAATTAGAAAAAAGAGAGTTGGAGACATTGGCTTCCTACGCCATAAAATCCGGAGAATCAAGGGGGCGCCACTACCCGGAACCGAAACATTCTTATAGAACCGAATTTCAGCGCGATCGGGACCGAATCGTGCATTCTACCGCTTTTCGCAGACTGGAATATAAAACCCAGGTATTTGTGAATCACGAAGGAGACCATTATCGTACACGCCTGACGCATAGTCTAGAGGTAGCTATTATCGCTCGCTCGATTACGAGAGCGCTGCGCTTAAACGAGGACCTGGCCGAGGCTATCTCTCTGGCGCACGATCTGGGGCATACGCCATTCGGTCATTCCGGGGAAGAGACCTTAAATGAGCTCCTTAAGGATAATGGAGGATTCGAGCATAACCATCAATGTATTAGAGTCGTCGATGTTATTGAAAAGAGATACCATGATTTTCCAGGGCTGAATCTTACCTATGAACTCCGGGAGGGAATTATAAGGCACCATTCCCTTTACGACAATCCGGAGATACATTCGGATTTAATTGATGATCGCAGCCCCTCGCTGGAATGCCAGGTGGTCAATCTGGCCGATGAGATTACCTACAGCTGCCACGACGTTGACGATGGCCTGGCTTCAGGGATTATCTGGGAGGAACAGCTCGAGGACGTATCTATCTGGAAACGTCTTATGGGCCGGGTCAGGAAGCATTACCCGGATGCAGGCGATAAGATGCGACGTCATATTATGGTGCGCACGTTGATCAACGAAATGGTGACAGACTTGCTGGATCAATCCCTTTCGAATATTGCGGATAGCGCCCCCCGGAGCGTAGATGATATACGCGATAACCCGAAGCCGTTGTTGGAATTCTCCGCCTCGATGGAGATGGAAAGTAAAAAGCTGAATCAATTTCTTCACCATAATATGTACAGGCATTCTAAAATGATGCGGATGGCTGAAAAGGCCAAAAGAATAATCACTGCGATTTTCGACACCTACATGAAAAATCCGCATACTCTCCCGCCGCATGTAGAAGCCCTTTTAGATAAGGAGCCTGCATATCAAGTAGTGGCTGATTATATCGCCGGGATGACCGATAGATTCGCCGCGGCCGAATATAAAAAACTGATTGATCCTCGCGAACCCATGTAGCCGGGAGCCGGTAAACGCTCCCATCCTCTCTAAAAGCCCCAAATCTTATCTGACTGGAAAATGATCTGCTGCTCGGTAAATCGTTTCTTCATCCTGGCCTCCCTTCCGTCCAATGGCTTAATATAACCAAAAATCTCTCATCCGGTATGGACCAGGATTCGGGGAGCAGAACATAGCATTCGTTACGAAAGCTCCCCCTCCCGATATCTAATCTGGATCGCCTCGGAATTTAAGATGTTGTGAAGTCGCCCGAATGCCCCTGCACAGGTTATGAAGCGGCGTGCATAGAAAAATTCGGAATGATGGGGAACAACTCCTCGGTTGGATTGTAATTATATTGGAGGTAAAGGCGAAAACAGCAACCAACGATAGGAGTCAACTTGCTGTCTCGCAAGGGGATAAGACTATATTCCCCTCGTCGGCTTGGCGATGACAGGCAGTTGGCCAGAGCAACATTTTGTGGGCATGGCATTTGCTCGAATATGCCGACGAAAGCAGGCTTACTAAGGAGGCAGGCAAATGAAATGTTTCTATCAGGGCCGACAGAGAGAATCAGAAGGCATCAATGGCGGCAATAGTTTCGTGAGCTTCGCCATTCCGGATATAGGCATCACATTCAGGGCGCAGTTTAGCGGTACTAAAGATGAATGCGATTATGCCAGTCTCCTTGCCCTTCTGGAGTTTGTGGAATTAAACCCGCATCTCTTCAAAAACAAGCGGATCGAAATATTCGGCGATAACTCTAAGGTTGTCAGTCAGGTTAATCAGAAGATCAGACCGTCGAAAGAGCTTGAGCCATATCTCAATATGGCGGTCGGATATAAACGTAAGATACCGTTCGTTCTAAAATGGATTCCCGATTCTGAAAATCTGGCGCAAGACGGTATGACTGCTTAGAATTGGCTGCTATGATAAAGGTGGAAAAGGGGCCGCGTCAGTATACCGGTCCCTTTTTCTGTATCCCGGTATGGTTATTGACAAAATATGAAAATAGACTTATCTTACTCCGTAGCAAGAAATGGAACCGATTGACTTTTGTTATCGGTTTAAATAGAAAAAGGAGAGTTTGATGCGAAAGGTTATTTGGTTTGTTGCCGGG
>CBDVBL010000208.1:0-4572 GCA_965372205.1 uncultured bacterium | reverse complement strand
AAAATATTCGTAAAATTATGGATATGGACGTTGATGAAGCGATATATATGTTTGCGCTCGAATCAGGTATCAGACTCAAGCGTTATCTGGACAATAACACCGTCAATCGAATACGCGAGCTTCATGTCAAATACGCTTCATTGGTCAGAGCACCGGTCGAGAGGGCACCCACTTCTACCAGCCGTCGCAAATCGGCAGATCACTCAAGCGTCATTAAAATGCCTAATGGCGCGGAGCTTGACGATCCCCTTCTGCCCGATCATATTAAACAGGACGCTAAGCGAATGGCGGCCATCTACCCTTGGTTTTACTACTTGGAGAACTCTATTCGATCTTTCATATGTGTTGCCATGCATAAGTATGAAGGTGAAGACTGGTGGTCGAGAGTGAAACCCAGTCTTCAACGTAAGGTAGAGGGTCGCAAGAATCGAGAAAACAAGAACGAATGGCACCAGAAACGTGGTGATCGTGAAGTGGATTACTTAGACTTCGACGAACTGCGACAGCTAATAAACGATAAGACTCGTTCAGCTCTTGTTAAGGATAGGATTCTCCCAAAAGGTAACTGGCTCGATATGCTAATGGATGAAGTTTATGAATCTCGCTGCGTAATCGCCCATATGAATCCTTTGACGAAAGACAATATTGACGCCGTAAAAGTAAAAGTCAAACAGTGGAATAAGCAGATAAAGGGCAAGTATAAAGAACTCCAACAATAGAGTAGTCGTACTAATCCCCCTCCACCGCGCATTTGTTTTCCCCGCCCCCATTAAGGTAGAAGGAAACACCTTCGGCGTCGGAATCTCCTTCCTGGTAGCTGTCCGTTCAGTTTTTTCAGGGCAGGTACTACCTTTGTGTGGGATCATGAAAAAGCCTCAGGATGTCGCTGCGCTTCCATCCTGAGGCATATGAAAAGCTACCTTTCTGGATTCCCGTTTTCACGGGAATGACAGGTAGGGGCGTTCTACAGATCCCTTCTTAGAGGAGAACCAGTTTGTAGGTATCGTTTTCATATATGACTGGCATAATTGTCAACGTCTCATTATACAGAACGGCATAAGAAAAACCGTATTCGGGCTGGAGAGAGCGTAATTGAAGATCATCGATATTTCTATAACTATCATCCATTTCGAATGCCGCCTCGAACCCTGAAGAGCCCGGGATGCCGTAGCAATCGAAGAGTCTCCGCTGCCATTCAACCATAGCCTTGTCCCCAAAAGGAAAGGCCTTAAAATCCACAACGATAGCCCGCTCGGCGACCAATCTGAATGTGCCATACATGGGAGGAGTCAGGAAAACGGCATTATCGGGAGTATTTTCTCGCGCATACCTCGCCATATCCGCCAGGTCGCCGGAGTGATGGGACAGCGTAATATTAGGTCTGACCTTATCGAATGCGACATCGATTTTTGAAGGAAGGATTCCTTTTCCAAAAAACATATTTACAAGCGCCAAACCGGTAACAGTCACGATAACAGCCCTGCGCAACCGACGGTGTGCATAATATTCCATGAAGAGAGCTGCGCCCACAAAAGCCAAGAATAGCAGAGTCATTCTGATCCCCGGTCTCAAGAAAATAAATATGAGGGCCGCTACGATAATAAGCATTGGTCCGGATTCAAAAAGAGCGCCGACGAATCGCAGACGGTCGCGGGCCCGGGTTCGGATCAACCTCGAGACATGTGTTATGGCCATGCTGACCGGTGAAAGAATACCTATCAAAAATAGATAAACGTCAAACCTGTCCCCTTCCCTGCGCTGGAACCGTAGGAATCCTGCAATCGTGCCTCCTATAAAAACGAGGCCCAGCCATTTAAGAAGAATCAGCAGCCGAAGTGGACGTGCAATCGTCCAGATGCGGGACGGATATACCTCGACAAAAACATATCCTCCCGCGCATAGAAGCAGTATGGTACCGGCAAATATCGTCAGATGTGTGGCGAGTTGTCTCGAGTTTCGGCGCTGTTTTTGCCACCAGTATCCGGAAATCGTTGCTGCTGTCAGAAAGCAGACGCCCTTGATGTAGTCGAATTTCAGGAAAGTGCTCGGTAATTCATGATGGGGATGTCTGAAATACGCCTCGATACTGATGAGTTGAAGTGGATCGATACGTTCCATGAACGAGTACGGAATTACCCATAAAGCGGCAAAGGCACTGAGAATAATCGACGCGCCAATCAGCCCGGGATAGCTGATTTCCCTGCTTGAGGAACCGTGACCGGTATCCTCAAGCAATTTTCCTGCAAACAGCGTAAATATAACAAGCGCGCCCACCTCCAAGCCGAACGTTGGGTGAAATAAAGATGCTCCCCCGGCCAATATTGCGCTAACAACAGGATATTTCCTGAAACCGGCCCAGATTGACAAAAGAAGAAGCGGCATTGCGAGATATATCGGATGCATCTCTTTTGCGTATACAAAACCGGTAGTGCCCAGTTCAAAGGTGGCGATGCTCATTACCAGGCAGGCGGCAAGTATGCTGGCAGCTCCAGATCTCCCAAAAATATCGCGGGCAAAAAATGCCGTTATCATCGCCACGGAAATGTTGGAAATGAACGTGAGGATTAAATATAGATATGGGAGGAGCGCAATTCGCGATAGAGCGACAATGATCCTGGCAAAATAAAATCGCGGCCCGAACTCGGCGCTTGCATTTGTATAGAAGTCATTGGCCAGGTAGGAAGGGTCGATTGCTCGCTTAACAATCGGTATATCGGAGACGCCGTCATCAGTTCCATAGCTATAACCGCTTGCAAGGGTAGCTATGATCCCTAAAAGGATTGAGAAAATGATGATATCCGCTGTTTTCACAGTGGCTGTGTATTACTCCAAGCCGTACCTATCTATATTCGCCTGCGCTATCTGGCGGATCTTCTCCAGCTCGTCTTTACCGGCCTCAGTAAGCAGATGTTTGAACCGTCCTTGCAATTTTAGATAATCTTCCACCGGCTTGCGGTTCTTTCCGATCTTGCGCACCCTCTTGATCTTGTCGAACTCCATCTCCACTATCGGGAAAAGACCGGTTAAAACCGCTGTCTTGGCCACTTCAATCGTCAATTCCGTCTTGTAGATCCATCCCAGTGGGCAGGGGACGTGAACCATCAGGAATTTCGGCCCCCTGATCTTCATGGCTTTTTTGACCTTGCTCATGAGATCCTGGGGGTATCCCACGCTGGCCGTGGCCGCGAACGGTATATTGTGTGCGGCGCAGATCTCGAGTAAGTTTTTCTTCTGATGCTGGTTGCCCCAGCTCTGGCTGCCCGGCGGGGAGGTCGATGTTCTGGCATCGTACGGCGTCAGGCCCGAGCGCTGAACGCCGGTGTTCATATAGGCTTCGTTATCGTAGCAAACATAAAGGATGTTATGCCCTCTTTCGAGCATTCCGGATAGGCAGCCGATACCGATATCCGCAGTACCGCCATCGCCGCCCTGGGCGATAACGCCTGCTTCATCTTCCCTGCCTAATGCCCTGAGCGCCGATTCAATACCGGCGGCAACGGCCGCGGAGTTTTCGAAGAGCGAATGAATCCACGGCACTCGCCAAGCGCTCTCCGGGTAAGGCGTGGAGAAAACCTCCAGGCATCCGGTGGCGCAGGTGACCATATTGTTCGGCCCGGCGGCATCCATCACCAATTTGGCGCCCAGCGACTCACCGCAGCCGGAACAGGCTCTATGACCACTGGTAAGAAGCGATTCGGTTACCGGCAGTTTCAATTTTTTAGTTTTCTGGGCTTCAGTCATTTATCCTCCGATCACCCGTCAACCGGTGCCGATTGTGAACTGTCCACGGGGGCAACTCCAGGACGGAGATCGACGAATTTGTTGGAGACTACCCTGCCCTTGTAGGCCTTGTAGATTTCGATCAATGATGAGGGCGGGATATCGCGCCCTCCCAATCCCAGGACAAATCCCGATACTGACGGTTGATGTTTCTGCTTGTAGAATGCGGCTTTCATTTCCTCTTGCAGCATCCCGCCTGAGCCGAATGAAATCGCCTTTTCCAGAACGATAAGCTCTTTTACATCCTTGCATACTTCAAGAATTCTCTCCCTGGGGAACGGACGATATGATCTGATCTTTAAAAGACCCGCCTTTTCGCCCCTGGCGCGAAGATCGTCCACTACGTCTTTAACCGTGCCGACAAGAGATCCCATAGCAACAAAGACTCGCTCGGCATCATCCATTTGGTATGTGTCAATCAGGCCGCCGGAATACCGGCCGAATCTGGCTTTGAATTCATCCGCTACCCGTTCTATCACCGGTTTGACGTCCTCCTGGGTCTCCTGGAGTTTGTATCGCGTTTCTGCATACCATTGAGGATCTGCCAGAAGACCGAACGTTCGTGGATTTTTAACGGTCATGTATTCCGCCGGCCTAAACGGCGGCAGGAATTCGTCAATCTCCTGCTGCTCGGGAATATCCACCGGCTCGAAGGCATGAGTCAGGATGAATCCGTCCATATTGATCAAGACCGGAAGACAGATTTCCGGATCTTCGCCGATTTTATATGCCTGTGGATGCATATCCGCCGCTTCCTGGTTATCCTCGGCGAAAAGCATAACCCAGGCGGCA
>CBDVBL010000207.1:0-4580 GCA_965372205.1 uncultured bacterium | reverse complement strand
CAGAAGCTGGTAATCGGTCAGGGAGAGATAAAAAGAGTATCCTATAGGATATAGCCAGAAAACTAATAGATATATTATCCATGGAAGAATAAACAGCAGTATCTTATTTCTGGATCGCATTACCCGCCGATTTGAGTTTAGCGTTTATTGTTTTCGATGTCTTCTGCAAGATCTCCTCCGCCGTTCCATGTCCATACATGGCTGCCTCGATAGCGTCCTCGATATCCTGTTCGATATCCACCCATATCGGAGTGGGGGGAGCGGATTTCGAATTCTGCAACTGTTGTGCCTGTATCATTTTTTCGGGATCGGATACCTCCAGATCGGAATATGGAGGGAAACCAAAACCGGCGGCATCGCATAGACGCTGGCAATTTCTCTTCGCCGTTATAAACTCCGCCAGCGTTCTGGCATTTTCAAGATTCTTCGACCGCGAGTAGACGGCTATATATTCGCCCCCGAAGAATGAGCTCCCCGTTCCGCCGTCCTTTTTGAAGAACGGAAGAAGCTGATACTGAAAATCGGGGGGATTTAATCTTAACCGTCTTAAGAGCCATCCGCCGGATATGACAAATCCGATATTGCCCTCCCGGAAATACTCCTCGAGCCTTCTCTGGCTTTCGATGACTCCGCAATCGCACAGATCAAGATAATAATCCAGCGCATCTCTGGCGTTTTCCGAATCCAACTCTGAGCTCAGTCCATCTTCGCTCAGTACGCGCCCGCCATTGCTCCATAAAAACGGCAGATATTTCTTATACAGACGGTGCTTTTCTGCAGAGTTGCATCCGAAGCCAAAGTAATCATCGCCCATCTCATTTATCTTAACGCAGGCCGTAAGCAGTTCTTCCCAGTTTGTTGGGATATTCATATCGATCCGGTTCAACAGGTCGAGATTGAAATAGATCAGCCTGGAATCCAGAAGCCAGGGGAGAGCATAGAGCTTTCCCTGCCATTGTGCCGGGTAAAGATAATTTTCGGCAAGATCCGATTCGAGTTCTGCCAAAAGACCATTGAAGGCAAACTCCGCAATCCAGTCCGAGCCCAATTCCATGACGTCGGGAGGATCATTGGCGGCAAACGATATCACCAATTTATCGTGACCATTGGCCCAGGTCAGATCGGTGATCTTAACCTTGATATCGGGGTATTCCCTCTTAAATTCCCTGACAATCTGCTCAACTGCGGGTTTTGTATTAGCATCCGACCAGAACTGCCAGAAGCGGATGGTATTCTCCTCCTCTCCTGAAGTGGAGCAAGCCAGAAATGCGGTTGCGACGAGCAAACAGGTCATCTTCATATATATGATTTTATTCGGTGGGATTGGTTCATGTCAAGCGAGATCGAGCTTGGAGGGATAACCGGATATAAACCTTGACACTGGATATTTCCGGTTCTAAAATCCCCCCGGCATGAGATGGATAACTACTGCAGCGATTTTGATACTCCTCAGCAGTTCCCATATTTACGGCTATGAGCTTGAGGTGGAGGATTACCCGAACGATGACGGCACCAGACTTATAATCCGGTGGGAAAAACTTCCGCCCGAAGAATTGAAAGACCTTGATCCGGAATCGTACGTTCTCGAGCGGGCTCTCAGCCCCGATGAAGATTTTGCGGCGATCTCAGCCGTGGCGAGAGATGATAATACATTGGAATTGATTGATGAGGAGCTTGAAACCGGGCAGGCTTATTACTATCGCCTGAGCTACACTGGCCCTGATATCGCTTGGTGTTCGGATATCACGGGGCCAAGCTACCCTGTCGAGAACTGGTATAATACTAAGAGAACCAATGTGCTGATCGGGATAATCGTAACCGCATTGTTTGTGGGCTGGTTCATCTATCTCGGCAGGAAAGGGAAAAGCCTCTATCTCAGACCGATAGCAGGTCTTCTGGCGATGGATGAGGCAATCGGACGGGCCACCGAGATGGGGAAGCCGATATTATACTCTTCCGGCAGAGGTAAGATGGAGCGACCGGCATCGATCGCGAGCATGAATATCTTCGGCTCGGTGGCCGAGAAAGTGGCTTCCTTCGGAACACCGCTTATCTTTCCAAACAATGACCCGGTGGTGACAGCCGTGGCACAGGAAGTTGCCCGGGAGGGTTATACCAAGGCCGGGCATCCCGATCTGTATGATCCCGAAAGCATATATTTCGTAACCGACAGCCAGTTCGGGTATGCGGCGGCGGTGGACGGTATCATGATGAGAGAAAAACCAGCTACCAACCTCTTTTTCGGTACATTCGAGGCGGAGTCTTTGATCCTGGCCGAGACCGGAAACTCTATCGGCGCCATCCAGATTGCGGGTACGGATTCATCCATACAGATGGCCTTTTTCATAGTCGCCTGCGATTACGTTCTTATCGGGGAGGAGCTGTTTGCGGCGTCCGGCTATTTATCCGGCGATCCGCAGGTGATCGGTTCTCTCAAGGGCTCCGATTATTTGAAAGTCATTGTCATTGTGCTACTGGTGCTCGGGGCGATACTGGGAATAATAAACCAGGAATGGTTCATCAACCTTTTCGTAACAGTATAAAATGAGACGATCTTTTCCCATACTGGTCTGCTTCTCTTTCGGCATGGCTATGCTGGTTCAATTCTTTATCCCATCTAAATTATCCACCAACGTCTATAATGAGATTACCGACTGGGCCCAGATCATTTACGCTTTCGCTCTTATAGTGGGAGTATTCGGGCTGATCAGATATCATTTGAAAAGGGTCTCGCGGCGGGAGGAGGGCTGGTTCTATAACCTGCTGACAGTGGCTTCCCTGGCGGTGATGGCTTTGTTCGGATTTGCCCTGGGTCGTGGGGATGGCAGCCCGTTTATGTGGATTTTCAATTATATGCAGGCGCCCATGCAGGCGTCGGTTTTTTCCCTGCTGGCGTTCTTCGTAGCCTCGGCGGCTTATCGCGGCTTCCAGGCCAGAAACACCGAGGCCTTGCTGCTTTTACTTTCTACTGTTTTCATAATGTTCGGGATTGCATCGGTAGGCAATGCTATCCCGCCCTTTTCCGATATCGCCAACTGGATCCTGATGAATCCATCGATGACTGCCAGGCGCGGTATATTTATCGGGATAGGCCTTGGTACTATCGCTACCGCCCTCCGGGTGATTCTCGGAGTCGAGCGAACATATCTGGGGAAGGAATAGGATGAATTTCTGGGATAAAGTTCGTCATTTGGATAGAAGGATAATATACGTCCTGATGCTGTTGGGTGTGGGGCTTCCGCTTCTGACCAAGATCGGGCTTCCGATCCGGGTCACCCAGGACGTTCGAAACGTGTATCAGTTTATCGAAAGTTTGAATCCGGGGGATGCGCTCTTAATATCCTATGACCACGATACCGGCACTCTGCCGGAGATGGTTCCCATGTCCGATGCCATATTGAGACACGCATTCTCCAGGGATCTAAGGCTTGTGGGAATGGCGCTGCGTGCCGAAGGCACTACAATCGGGAGACAGGCTTTCAGGCGGATCGGAGACGAGTTCGGCAAGGAGGAAGGTGTCGATTACGTTTTCCTGGGTTTCCGTCCGGAAATAACAGCCGCTATTCTCGGCCTGGGGACGTCTTTTGAGCGTGTTTTTCCCAAGGACGATAGAGGTATCCCGGTCGGTGATCTGGAATTGATGGGAGATATCCGTAATTACAATAGCATCGCCCTGGTTATATCAATTTCAGATGATGATACACCGGTTTACTGGGTTAATTATGCCAATGCGAGATTCCAGGTGAAGATAGTGCCGGCTGTTACGGCGGTTATGGCGACGACGTTTTTCCCCTTCATCGATTCGCGTCAGGTGGTCGGGATGGTTGCCGGTTTGAAAGGCGCTGCCGAATATGAAAAGCTGATAAAAAAACCCGGTCGAGCGAGCCGCGGTATGGATGCGCAATCCATCGCTCACATAGTGATGATTGGATTTATCGTGGTAGGCAACCTGGCGTATTTTCTGGGAAGAGGCAGGAAAGGGTAAAATGGATCTGGAATTCATGTATAACTACCTGATCGCCAGCGAGCGTCTCGGCATCTGGATTGCCGCACTATTGACTCTGGCTATCTATTCTTTCCTGTATAGAGATAATCCTATCTACCGATTTGCCGAGAGTCTTCTCATAGGCATTTCGGTTGGCTTTCTACTGGTTACGGCTTTTGAGACGACCATAATGCCAAAGGCTCTCGAACCGGTCGGAAGCAGTTTAAAACATATATTTATATCGGGCCAGTTCGCCGCCATCGGGACTTTCCTCTGGCTTTTGATTCCTGTAGCGCTGGGGCTTTTGATGTTCGCCCGCTTCATTCCCGATTATGCTTGGATGTCGAGAATTGCGCTGGCTTTATATATCGGGTTTGGGGCCGGGGCATCCATTCCTGCGAATATGCAATCGTATATTTTCAGGCAGATAGAGGCCACCATACGTCCGTTCATGATAATCGATGGTATCGGTGGCGCCATAAACGCAGTCGTCATACTCGTGGGGCTGATTTCAACTTTGCTCTATTTCTATTTTTCCAAAGCGCATACCGGCGTATTCGGGAAAGTCGCCCGCTTGGGAACATTTTATCTGATG
>CBDVBL010000206.1:0-4607 GCA_965372205.1 uncultured bacterium | reverse complement strand
GCTCAAACCTCAGTGCCAATGCGTAAGAAAACACACGGCAATCCGCACCTTATTTTATTGCCCCCAAACAAGCAACCCCCAAATTTAGTCGAGGGGCAGATTTTTGCGGATCTTCCATCAAGAGCATATTCATCTATACATTTTTTAATCTGGAGGGGAATCTATAGCTACGTCAATTTTGAAATCGAGAGACCTGGCTAGCCGATTGCTTGCTTTGCCAGTTTCCGTCTTTGAAACCAGATCAGCATCATCGGTCTGGCCGAACAGAATCCTCCTTAATCTGGTGAATGAGAAAAGGCATATGCGCAACAGCCCATCATTTAATGGACCTTCCGAAAAACAGGCACGCGGGATGGAAATTTCTGAGGCTTTGAAATGACGGCTGGACGATCTCTTCATCAAGCGCGACAACAGGTGACGGACAACTCCGGTCCAATGCTTGAATCAGCGCTCAGGTATGTGGCCAGAGGCTGGTTCATTTTCCCAATCAAACCGGGAAAAAAGAAGCCTCCCCTGGTCAAATGGCGAGATGAATCATCGAAAGACCCCGATCAGATCGAGAAATGGTGGACCGAGACACCGGACGCCAATATAGGGCTGGACTGCTGGAAATCAGGCATTGTCATCATCGACATTGACGATAAAGATGAACGCGATGGTTCCTATAACTGGGCTGAGTTAACCAGCAAACTGGAAATCAACATAGCCACCCCTACGGTAATAACCGGGACAGGCGGTCAGCACCTCTATTTCAGGGCACCAAAAGATCGAAAAATAAAAACCGGCAGTGATGTACTTGCCTCGGGAATAGATGTTCGCGCCTGGGGCGGGTATGCCCTCCTTCCGCCAAGCATCCACCCTAATGGCAGATGCTATGAATGGGAAGTCACACACCATATCGACTATCCGATGATGGAACTGCCCGAGCCTTTATTGCAGAGGCTTCCAAGAGCAGAGGAGTCGAGGCCGAGGGTATCCGAAACCGCAAAGATACCAAAGGGGCAGCGCAACGTCCGTCTGGCAAGCCAAGCAGGGAGGTTAAGACATATGGGCTTTTCAGAAGATGGCATAAGAGCGGCGTTGCAAGCGGAGAATATAGAATATTGCGAACCTCCCCTGCCCGAAAACGAGGTTGATGGAATCGCTAAAAGTATCAGCCGTTATCCGTCAGGACCCATCCCGGAAAAGCCGGTCGTAAAATACATCACAAATCGAGACATGCTATCCTCTTTGTTCGGGAAGGTTGTGGATATAATCAGGCCAACAGACAGATTCTTCACTTATGGAAACAGCATCGTCTATGTAGAACCCGGAATAGGGGTTATCCATATGGACACTGAAAACCTAAACGGATATCTGCTCAAGTATCTCGAGATCAAGAACGTGTCTGCTACCAATAATAATGTTGAAAGGCTCTTAAACTACCAGGTCATCGCCAGAAACCACCTCAGCATGTTTCTATCGAGTCCTGAAATAAAGGAAGCCCTGCCCAAACTCGATTCCTACTCGAGGTTACCGATATTCGACGCCAATTGGAATCTGGTCAGCCAGCCGGGATATCATCCCGAACAGAAGGTCTTTTATGACGGCCCCATAATTGACCCCAGATATGAGACAATCACGATCGACGAAATGCTGAGAGATGTCCACTGGAAAGGCCAGGCTGACAGGGCGAATTACATCAGTGTTATCCTGACGGGATTGACGATAGGCCGATGGATCGGAACCCACCCACTGGTTGCCCTCAATGCCAACAAGTCACAGGCTGGAAAATCCACTCTCGCCAGGATTATCGGGATAATCCTCGGGGGGTGCGTACCATCGTCGATAGGTTATACCTCTAATCAGGCCGAATTCGAGAAGGCAATCGCCACGGGGGTTAAAAACGGCGGGCCGATCATATTTATTGACAACGCAAAGGGATCAACAACCTCAGCTGTGGTAAACTCCCCCGTCCTCGAAAGGTGCATCACCGACCGCATCTTGAATTTCCGTTTGCTGGGGGCGAACAAGACTATAACGCGCCGCAATGACGTAATATTTATCACGACAATGAACGATTCCAAGTTCTCCCGGGATCTGCAGAATCGCGATATCCCCATAAACCTGGAAGTGTTCGAGAGGATTCAGGATGTTGAATATAGTATCCCCGACCCGGACAAATGGGTACTCGAACATCGCCTCGACATAATCTCAGAGGCTTTGGGGATGATCTGCCGTTGGGTAGACCTCCGCTGCCCTATTGACTCTCAGGTAAACCACACGGTCGGCCCGGAATGGGCAAAGACCACCGATTCCATACTCAGAACAAACGGCATCACGGGATTCCTGGAAAACTACGAGGAATCCAACCGGGAGTATGACGCCGACTACGATCTGATAGTAGAGATATGCAATCTTGCCAGCGGCGACGATCTTAAAAGCGCCGGCGAATGGGCGGACCGATTCAGCAGTGATCTGCTAAAAGAAAAACTATCAGATAGAAAGGGAAATTTACGATCTGAACGGAGCCGGGTGGTGACGGTCGGGAAGCTGTTCGGCAGCTATGTCGGCGAAAAAATCATCTGCGAATCCGGGGATTACACAATTGAGAAAAAACAGGTTCAATCAAGACCTCAGAAATTCGCCTATCGCTTCAAAAAACTCGAAAAATCAGGTTATGACCATGCCATACAATAGGTTAGTTCAAAATGCGCGATTTTGCCTTCACAATATCGATATAGTGAAATACGCTCGCCTAAGAGGGGGGTCAAATACCCCCCCTTATAGGGGGTTAAGATCACAATATCGATATGGTGAAATATCGGATCTTCTGTTATTCCACCTGATTGAAAGAAAAGCCAAAATAGCCGCTCTGATCTTGGCCGGGGAGACAGCAAGATATACCTCAACAGAATTAATCGGGCCCAAAAAAAGAATATTAATATAAGGGGAAAACGATGACTGACAGAACCATCACAACCATGGAGAAGAACTCTCAGGAGGAGATCAGGTTTTCGCTTCAGGAATATCGGGGCACCGACCTGATCGACATCCGGGTATACTACGATCCTGGTTCCGGCGAAAGGAAACCGACCAGGAAAGGCATTTCCATTCCAGTTGATCGGTTTGATGAATTCATGGAATGCCTTAAGAGCGTTAAGAAAACCGTATCTACATAGCATGATCAGCAGAGAAAAGTCGGGCAAGAACGGTCACATGAGAAATGGGAATTTCCTGAAATTCGATTCTGCTGATACGAAAAATGGATCAATGAGAGAGTAGGATTCCGTAGGCTATGGAGATTATAAATTCCCGCCCCTGCTCGCTGGTTGGAGCGGCCAGTTTCCTGAGGCTGGAATACATCAGAAGTGGGAAAATGACGGAGGACAAGGCATTGAGGCTTCATAACCCAGCTACCGGCGAATATGATATCGCGAGACCACCCAGCGACGAAGAGCGGTTACAACAGCGACTCGAAAGAGCAAAGACCAGTTATAAACAAAAGCGGATTGCCCGATCGGAACGAGCTAAAAAAGAGGCTCGACGAAAGCGGGAATGGCGAAAACGCAAGAACGTCCCGGACTCCCCTGTTTTGAGGGAAAATTGATATTATGTATCAACGAGTTACAGCGGACGTTTCGAGGGGGTATGTGGTTTGACATGAAAAAATCGGCTGAAAATGTCAACCGCTTGTATTTCAAGAGGTTAATAACTCGGGCAGAAATGAAAGAATGAGCCTCTGAGGATGCAGAAACTACTGACCGTTGAAGAGATCGCCGACTACTTGCGGGTGAAGCCGTCCACCATCTATCAATGGACGCACCAGAGATTCATTCCGCATGTGAAGCTGGGGAACAGGGTAAGGTTCAGGCTGAGCCAGGTGGATAGGTGGATTGAGAAAAGAGAGAATAATGGGAGGCCAAATGCTAAGATTAGTGTTCTAGACTGACTATAATATTTGTGACAAGGGCATAGTCTGTCGGGCTCATAACCCGAAGGTCAGGGGTTCAAATCCACCCCTCGCTATAATAATATTGTGGCACAACAACTTACAAACCGATATAGACTTAATCAGTCCATAGAATTTCCGCTTTCAAACAAAAATGTTTTTGTGTATTCCAAAGACAAAAGATGAGATTGAAATCAGTGGACGAGATACATTCTTTGATACATTAAATCAGATTTTACTTTTCAATTTTGCCAGTCGTGCTTTGGCATTATCCTTCTCCACTGGTTCCTCATCAAGACCTTTGGATGAAGACTGCAACACTTTTGTAATGTGCCACCCAACGATCAAGCTCACCTGCCGCTATGGAGCGCAGCGGAATAGCGGTCAGGTGGAGCGCCTTGTTAGCCCTCATCGCTTCCGGCTTCTCTTCGTCGTAGCCTTGCTGCTCATGAACGAGGTTTTAGGGAGTCTTGGTGTTCTATTGTTTCAATCAGCACAGTTCCAGGCTTCTGAACCTATCTCCCAACGTCCTTCCCGCGTCCAGGAACAGGTCCCTTATGTGGTCGTCCATGGCGAAGTAGAAAACCTGCCAGGCGTTCTCAACGAGGCTCAGGGTGTAGGCGATTATGTTCTTCCGGCGGTCCCAGTCGGAGTGCTGGAAGGCGTCGTCCAGGAT
>CBDVBL010000205.1:0-4660 GCA_965372205.1 uncultured bacterium | reverse complement strand
TAAGAAAGGAATGACAAGGTAATGGCGAATTTTGAAACAGTAGAAGTCAAAACCGATGTACTGATTGTCGGTGGCGGCATGGCGGCATGCGGGGCTGCGGTTGAAGCTGCTTACTGGGCCAAGAAGAACAACCTGAAGGCTGTCATGGTCGATAAAGCGTCCCTGGATCGTTCCGGCGCCGTGGCCATGGGTCTTTCGGCGATCAACCAGTATGTAGGCGTCAAGGACGGCAAGAATTCCATAAAGGATTATGTCAATTATGTGAGAAACGACCTCATGGGAATCACCCGCGAGGACCTGGTGGCTAATATTGCCAGGCACGTAGACTCTTCTGTTCACCTGTTTGAAAAATGGGGCCTTCCGATCTGGAAAGATGCCGATGGCAACTATGTTCACGAGGGCCGCTGGCAGTTGATGATTAATGGTGAATCGTACAAGGTTGTTGTTGCCGAGGCGGCCAAAAACGCTCTGGGCGCGGAGAATATCTACGAAAGAATCTTCATAACCGAGCCATTGATAGAGAACGGCAAATGTGTGGGCGCTGTCGGTTTCAGCGTGCGCGAGAACAAATTTTACATCTTCAAGGCAAAAGCAGTTGTCGTGGCAATGGGCGGCGCTGTTCACGTCTTTAAACCACGTTCGGGCGGCGAGGGCCTGGGCCGCTCATGGTACCCGCCTTTCAATTCGGGCGCCAGCGCCTACTTCACCATCAAGGGCGGCGCGGAAATGACCTGTCAGGAGGTCAGATTCATACCGGTTAGATTCAAAGACGCTTACGGCCCGGTCGGCGCCTGGTTCCTGCTTTTCAAGTCCCGCGCCACCAATGCGCTTGACGAAAATTATATGGAGACCCGAAGAAGCGAGCTCGAAAACTGGAAACCTTATGGCATGGTCAAGCCGGTACCTGCCAACCTTCGCAACTGGCTTATGATGCTCGATGTCATGGAAGGCAAAGGCCCCATCTTAATGCGGACCGAGGAGGCCATCGAAAAGCTGTCATCGCAAGCTGCCGATGAGAAGGAGCGCAAGAAAAAGCTAAAAGAGCTCGAATCGGAGGCCTGGGAAGACTTCCTCGACATGACTATTTCGCAGGCGTTGCTGTGGGCTGCTACCAATACTATGCCGGAAGAAAAACCATCTGAAATTGCAGCATGCGAGCCGTATTTCATCGGCTCCCACTCCGGGGCATCCGGTGCCTGGGTCAGCGGACCTGAGGATATCGCCCCGAAGGAATACTTCTGGGGTTACGCCAATATGTGCACGGTTCCGGGAATGTTTGCTGCCGGTGACGCCTCCGGGGCATCCAGCCATAAGTTCTCCTCAGGCTCCCACGCCGAGGGCAGGATTGCCGCCAAGGCGGCCGTTAAATATGCGGTGGAGAATGCGGATGAGCCGAAGGTTGATTCCGCCGTGGTCGACAAGCTCAAAGAGAGGATCCTGAGACCAATGGATCTGTTCGAGAAACACAAGGGCGCCACAACCGATCCCGATATCAACCCGAACTACATCAGGCCGAAACAGTTCATGTTCCGTCTCCAGAAGCTTATGGACGAGTATGCCGGCGGCGTATCCACCAACTTCACAACCAGCGAAAAACTCCTGAATAAGGGACTCGAGCTCCTCCAGTTATTGAAGGAGGATTCGGAAAAGCTTGCCGCTCCCGATTTACATGAGCTAATGCGCTGCTGGGAAAACATCCATCGTATGTGGCAGGCCGAGGCTCACATTCGTACCGTCATGTTCCGCGATGAGACCCGCTGGCCGGGATATTACTTCAGATCGGATAGGCCGAAGATGAAAGACGATTGGAAGGTTTTCGCCAACTGTAAGTACGATGCGAAAACGGATAAATGGGAGATGATGAAAAAGGAAATCATCCCCATCTACTAAATCGAGTTCGAAATCCACGCAGGTAACATCAGGTCCTCCGGGCGCCTCGTGCGCCTGGAGGATCTTAAATTTGGGGTTAGAAACCGTAAAAAAGATAGTCCGATTAAAATAAGAGATTCTTTTCGGCCTGGAATTTCAGTATATTGGCCTTATGGAAAACGAAAACTTAAAATGCCCGCATTGCGGGAAGAAAATGTCTAAATGGGTTCCGAATCCGGAATCGAACTGGGGACCTCAACCCCTGATGGTCTGTTTCAACAATGAATGCCCTTACTATGTGAGCGGCTGGGAATGGATGAGGGCCAATTTCAATCAAAACGTATCTTACCGTCATAGATATGATCCTCAAACCGGCGAGAAGGGCCCATTGCCGGTCTGGTCGGCTGATGCCTTAAAAGATGGAATCGTAGAATAACGGGAGCGATAATGAGAGAGATCGAAAATCTAAAAAAGACAATATTGAAAGAATACCCCAGGCTCTCGGAAGAGAGTAGCTTCAGGTTTGAATGCCGCCCGGGTCTCCCCTGCTTTAACGAGTGCTGTGGCGATGTCAATATCTTTCTATCTCCCTATGACATACTCCGCCTTAAAAACAACCTCGGTATTACATCCGCGGAGTTCTTAAAGGAATACACGGTTCTCCCGATCGATGAAAACTTAAAATACCCGGTTGTCCTTTTAAAGATGAAGGATGATGAAAAGAAAAACTGTCCCTTCGTCGGCAGCGACGGTTGCCGGGTTTACTCCGACAGACCCTGGTCCTGCCGGATGTATCCGCTGGGGCTGGCTTCCCCCAAAGAAGACAGCCCGGATCTTGACCGCGAGTTTTATTTTCTGCTGAAGGAAAATATCTGCAAGGGCCACGAGGAGGATAGAGAATTGACGGTGGCCGAGTGGCTGGCGGATCAGGGGATCAGCGAGTACAATCGCCTGGGGGCCGAATTCAAGGAAATCACCCTGCATCATTTTTTCCAGGAGGGCAAAAACCTCACGCCCGAGAAGATCGATATGTTCTTCCTGGCCTGCTACAACCTCGACAAATTTAGAGAGTTTATTTTTGAAAGCAGTCTCTTCGATAAGCTTGAGGTAGATAACGAGACGAAAGCCCGGATCAGAGAGGACGACGTAGAGCTTCTTCTATTTGGATACAGCTGGCTGAGATTCGCCCTGTTCGGAGAAAAAACCCTGACAGTTAAAGAAAAGGTTCTGGAAGCTAAGAAAAAGAAGCTTGAAAAAAAGAGCAAATTATAGATAGTCTGAGCAAATAGTCATCCTCCGGACTTCATAGCGATAAAGTCCGGGAATATCAATTCCCCTATATACAGTTTTATCCTATCGCCTCTCTGATTTTCGCCAGCAGAGCGTCCCTGTCTATAGGTTTTTCAATGAAGGCCAACGGTTTCGGCATGGTGGCATGATCCCGCGCAAAAAGCTCTTTATACCGTGTGACGCCGCTTAGAATGATAACCGGTACGGTCGAAAGCTCTGGATCTCTATGGAGCTGACGATAGAATTTGACTCCGGTTTCCCTGGGCATTATTATATCCAGCGTGATTAAATCCGGTTGAAATTCCTTCGCTTTCGGTAATGCCTCATCCCCGTCGGTAGCGGTTGCCGTCTCATATCCGTTTTCGCCGAAGAGCGTCTCCAGGTATGTTCGTGGATCTTCTTCATCTTCAACAATCAGAATTTTCTTTGCCACGTCGAAATCCTCCCTGAAATACTAATGCCATTCCCATTCGAGGAATGTCTCTTTTATATCGGTCATTGCATTTACTATTAACTCCACCAGCCCGCCGTAGAGGATATTACACTTTTCGAAAACCCCGTATGCAGCGAACAATTCTCTTATCTGGCCCTTGCAGTTCGAGCAGGGTGCGCATACGTATTTTCTGTTTTCGGAATCGATCACATCGCTGAAAACATCCAATATTTGCCTTAGCTTGGCCCGACCCGCCACGATGTGCCTCCAGTCGGGGAAATTGGTATTTGGCATAATGGCAAAACCGCTTCCCCCGCCGCAACAGTAATTCTCCACGCCGTGCGGCGTCATCTCTCGAAATTTCGGGCAGGTGGCTCGAATTATCTCCCTTTGAGGTTTAACGATACCCATCAATCGAACCATGTTGCAGGGATCGTGCAGAGTAACATGGAAATCATTTCGAGCCGGATCGAGTTTCAGACGGCCGCTTTTAATTATATCATTCAATAAGGTCATTGAACTTTCGCGGGGAATATTGTATTCGCGTGTGAAAACTCTATCGGCTACGACGGCCAAGGCCTTATGCGAATGCCCACATTCGCCGATCACGATCTTTTTAACCCCAAGCTTTTTGGCAATTTTAGCATGTTTTAGCGCTACCTTCGCTAATTGAACATCATCATACCACAGCCCGTAATTTACACCATCGTAGCCCAACAGGTCACTGGAAAGCGTATAGCTTACGCCGGCAGTCTCGAGAATGATAGCAAACGCTTCGGGATTTTCCGGCCAGGCCAGAAACTCTCCGGCGTTATGTATTAACAGTATATCGGCGCCCTCTTTGTCCATAGGCCATTTGAAATCGAGTCCCGTCCGTTCCTTTACTTCATCTTCCATAAACTCAATATTGTCTTTAAAAGCAATGGGCGTCATCCCCGTTGAGGAACCTTTATCGATGTGCTGGACGGTGCCGAGATCGTGAAGCTGTTTAACGGCTATCCCCATCTCCTGGCTGAAAAGCTTTCGCAGTTCATGCGTAACCAGTCCGTTATCAACCCCGATCGGACA
>CBDVBL010000204.1:0-4663 GCA_965372205.1 uncultured bacterium | reverse complement strand
GGATCGGCGGCCATCTCGCCGCAAACGCTCACCTTCAATCGATGTCCGTGAGCGGCAGAGACTGCGGATTTTATCAGCAATAGTACCGATGGATGGAAGCTCTGATAGAGTTTTGAGAGAAGTTCGTTGCCGCGATCTACCGCTAGAGTGTACTGGATTAAGTCGTTCGTTCCGATGGAAAAGAAATCGACCTCGTTGGCCAGGTGCTCAGCTATCATCACGGCCGACGGTACCTCCAACATCACCCCCAGGGGAATATTCTCACTGAATTTCACTCGCTTATTCCGAAGCTCATTCTTACACTCTTCGATGATTTCTTTAGTGGCCGTCAACTCCTCAAAGCTTGATATCATGGGTATCATGATGGCAAGATTGCCCCATCGTGACGCCTTCAAAAGAGCTTTAAGTTGAATCTTGAAAATATCGGGACGGTCCAGACAAACCCTGATGGCCCGCCAGCCCAAAAACGGGTTAAGTTCAAAGGTTTTCCCCGTAGCCCCGGGGAATTTGTCTCCCCCGAGATCAAACGTCCTGATGACAACCGGCCTCGTCCCCATCCTTCTGAGAATAGAGGAATATGCTCTATACTGTTCGTCAAAAGTGGGAAATTCCGTCCGTGTTAAGAACAGGTATTCGGTGCGATAAAGACCGATACCGGATGCTCCGGCAGAAATAACTTTGGGGATCTCATTAGGAAGCTCTATATTGGCCAGAATATCGACTTTGAAACCGTCTTTGGTTACTGCGGCTTTATCTTTCAACTGGGATAATTGACGTTTGAACTGGATCTCAGATTTCTTTAGCTGTCGATATTTCTTGATGGTGCTTCCGGACGGATTTATTATGAACAGTCCTTTATAGCCATCTATAATCACTTTTTGCCCGGATAAGATTTCTTCGGCGATTCGACCCAATCCCACTACTGCCGGCACGGAGAGAGATTTGGCAATCAACGCCGTATGCGATGTTGACCCGCCTATGCCGGTGGCAAAACCCAGATTACGCCTTACAGACAACGCCAGTATATCGCCGGGTGTGAGATATCTGGCGACAAGTACCGTGGCCCCCTTAAAATCCTTCAAGGTTACGCGTTTCTCTCCCCTCATCCTGCCCACCAACCGACCCGTGACAGCCTCTATATCCTGGATTCTCTCCCTGAGATAGGCGTCGTTAGAATTCCCCAGTTGCTTAATTACCTTTTTGGATTCTTCATGATAAATATATTCTGCGCAGATCTTCTCTTTTTCAATACGCTTTTCGACATTCTTATTCCAGACCTCATCTCCCGCGATCATCACCTGAGCCTCAAAGATTCGGGCAAACTCCGGACCGAGTCTCTGGAAGACCTTGGCCGCCGTTTTCTCCAACCTCTTTTTAACTTGAGAAATAGCCGTACGAAACGTCTCCTTCTCAACCTCGGAATCAGGGATCCTTTCAGCGGTGACGTTTTCAACATCCCTGGTGAGGGATCTCGTCAAGCCTATGACTATTCCGGGCGATGCCGGGACTCCGCGATATACTATTTCTTCGCCAGCCACTAGATCCTATTCCTCACCGAATTTGGATTGAATTACAAGCGCTATGGCTTCTATCGCTTCCTTTTCATCAGGGCCTTCAGCTATGATCGTTATCTTCGATCCCAGCTCCGCCGCCAGCATCATCACGCCCATTATACTCTTCGCATTAACCTCGAGATTATGCCTTTTCAATTTGATCTCAGACTTAAATTTCGAGGCATTTTGAACGAGTTGTGCAGCCGGTCGTGCATGTAGTCCCAACTTATTCATTATTGTTATCTCACGTTCGACCATCAGGCTTTAATCACATAATTCCCGGGTTTCCTCATGATAAAACCTTTAATCTCCAAATTCAAGAGAAGTTCGGACGATCCGGCCGGGCTCAAACCTGATTTCCTGCCAAGTTCATCTATATGAATAGGTTGAACGGTAATATGGTCGAGCAACGCGCGTTCCTTCGCTGTAAGGATCGACAGATCGCGTTCGGATCTGGAGGAAACCTCTGATTTATGCCACCTGAAATTTGTCATTATGTCGTCTATCGTAGTTACGGGTACAGCGCCCTGCTTTATAAGATCGTTGGGCCCATAGCTGAATTTGCTCTCGACGTTGCCTGGAATCGCCAGCACCTCCCGACCCTGCTCCAGGGCGAGATTGGCTGTAACAAGAGCTCCCGACTTTTCCGCTGCCTCCACTACCAGAACACCATCGGTCAGGCCGGATATAATCCTGTTTCGCACCGGAAAATTGAAACGCTCCGGCCTCGTACCTTTCGGAAACTCAGAAAGCAGGCTACCGGATTCGATTATTCTGGAGGCCAGGGCAGAATGTGCAGGGGGGTATATGTAATCCAGACCACATCCGAACACGGCTGCGGTCTTGCCGCCCGCTTCCAGCGCCGCCTGATGGGCAATGGCGTCTATCCCATATGCCAGGCCGGATACAACCAACACTCCCATCGATGCCAGCTGACCTGCGAGCCCGGAGGTTATTCTACGGCCGTAGTCTGTGGGACGTCGCGAACCGACTATCGCCAGCGACGGCTTATCGAAAACGTCGAGACTTCCCTTGAAAAATAGAAAAGGTGGAGGGTCGCTGATATTTTTCAATTTTTCGGGATAATCCGGTTCCGTTATAACCACAAGTCCGGCACCGGAGGGAGTGGATTTCTCCAGCAGGTTATCCATGGCCTCCCAATCCCTTTTTTCACTTAACTGCTTAATCACGGATTCCGAAAACAGCCTCGAAGCCATCAGTTCGCCCCTATGTATCTCGAAAACCCTGGAAGCCGATCCGAAGTGTTCTACAATTCTCTTGACGCCCGCTGGCCCCAGACCATTCAGGCCGGCCAACGCCCAGATCGCAGTTTTTTCATCCATCATTTTTCGAAGATCTTCTCGGCAAGATAATTCAAGAGCTCATCCACATTCTCACCCGTAGCCGCGGAGATGAAGAAAACGTCATCATCCGCAATTTGATATTCATCCTTTCTCAGAGGTCGCACGGCTATAAGGTCGATCTTGTTGAAGGCAACGGCAGATGATTTTACCATAAGGTCGGGATCAAATGATATCATTTCCGTCCGCAATGTTTGCAGATCCCCCGCAGGGTCTTCCGACGAGATATCCAGCAGATAAATTATGATTCTCGTCCTCTGGATATGTCGTAAGAACTGGATACCCATCCCCTTGCCGGCATGAGCGCCCTCAATCAAGCCCGGTATATCCGCCATAACGAAACTTCTGTATCCCGGCAGGCGAACGATCCCCAGGTTAGGCACTTTCGTCGTGAAGGGGTAATCGGCTATCCGGGGTCGAGCCGCAGAAAGCCGCGACAGAAGAGTTGATTTTCCGACATTGGGTAATCCAACCAGACCTACGTCCGCTATGCTTTTCAACTCGAGTGAAGCCTTTAAACGCTCCCCGGGCTGGCCATCCTCTGCATATCTTGGTGTTTGGTTCGTAGATGATTTGAAGCTCTCGTTGCCCCGGCCACCCTTACCGCCCTTTGCGAGTAAAACCACCTTGCCGTTTTCATTCAAATCAGCCTCAATCTTGCCTGTATCGAGGTTGGTGACCACTGTTCCTACGGGAAGATCGATATACAGTTGCTTACCGCTTTCACCCGAGCGATTGTTTTTGCCGCCGGGCTGTCCATCGGGCGCCTGATATTTCCTTTTATATCGGAAATCCAGGAGCGTGGAAAAATTCGCATTGGCGCGCCCGAAAATATCTCCCCCTCTCCCGCCAACTCCGCCGTCCGGACCTCCTTTGGGCACGTATTTTTCTCGATGGAAACTAATAGCTCCCTTTCCGCCGTCGCCCGCGGCCAGTTCTATTTCCGCAAAGTCAACGAACAAACTGGCATTATCCCTTGGCGAAAAAACCTGAGAGGATACTCCCCAATTCATGTGGTTCCATATCTCTATAGAGGCGGCCATTGTGGGCATATGAAATCTGGCCGGTTTCCTCGGAGACGATCACAACGATAGCATCGGAATCCTCGGTGGCCCCGACTCCGGCCTTGTGACGCATACCATGAAGACGATGATATGCGGGATTCTGCGACAAGGGTAAAGTGCAATTGGCGGCCATGACCTGATTTCCCCGCACGACCACAGCACCATCATGCAGGGGCGTATAAGGAGTGAATATTGTCTGCAGAAGTTCACATGAGATGTCTGAGTTTAACGGTTTGCCGGATTCAATGATGTTTCTCAGTTTGACGTTGCGCTCAAGGACTATCAAGGCCCCATAATGCATCTCCGCAAGCTTCTGCGTGGCGGCTACAATTGCATCCGTCTTACCCTTCAGCTCGGGATTGATGATTAGACGAACAAGGCGACTCTGCCCCAACCTGGTGAGCGACCGCCTTAATTCCGGCTGAAATAGCACCGCCAGGATTATAATACCGGCTATCAGGACATTCGAAAAAATCCACTTGACCATATCGAGTTCAAACCAGAACGCCAGGAAACTTACCGCCAGCACCATGAACAGCCCGACGATCAATTGAATCGACCTGGCCTCCTTGAGAAATAGAAGAAACCGGTAAAAGAAAAACGATACAATTACTATATCGATGAGATCGATCAGGGTGAAATTTAGAAAGCCAATTCTTAATAAGATCATGCCGTTTGTGCGGTT
>CBDVBL010000203.1:0-4673 GCA_965372205.1 uncultured bacterium | reverse complement strand
AGGTTTATCGAAAATCAGGAAAATTTGCGGCCCCACCGCTTCGTAGAAAAAAGTCAATAAAAAAAGCGGATAGATGAGCCTCAGAGCTCTCCAGAAAAGCCCCGAGACTGACGGGTCAAACACAACGATGAGAATTACGATTCCGGCGGCTGTTATGTAGAATAAAAGAAAATAGAACCAGCCTTGCCTGCCAAGCATTAATGTGAGTATGATTATCAATTCCGTGGCGATATATGCCAGCGTTGCTATATCAAGAGGCCTGAACCTGATAACAGGATTATTTGTTCTTGTATCCGCGGATGACAACGATTATTTCCCCCTTGATGGTTCTATCTTCAATATTCTTCAGGACTACGGAAACGGCACCGCGCCATTTTTCCTCGAATTTTTTGGTCAGCTCTCGCCCTATAAAAATCTCCCTGTCGCCAAAAACGTCCAGCATTACTTTCAAACATTTTTTTATACGGTGAGGCGTTTCAAATAATATGATGGTTCGGGGTTCATCGACCAATCTTTCAAAAAAACGTTTCAACTTGCCCTCTGTTCGGGGGGGATAACCCTCGAAACAGAACCTATCGGTCGGAAAGCCTGAAGATACCAAGGCGGCCAGAATCGCCGACGGCCCGGGAACAGGGATAATATCGATCCCCTTCGCAATTGCCATATTAACAAGCGTATAACCGGGATCTGAGATCAACGGCGTACCGGCATCGCTGATGAGCGCTACCGATTTGCCCTCCAGGATGGCATCAATAATCTTCGGAGCCTTTGATTTTTCATTATAATCATGGTAGCTGGTTCGTGCGGTTTTTATATTGAAACGGGAGAAAAGCTTTTTGCTGGTGCGTGTATCTTCGGTAGCTATCAGATCGACACTTTTTAAAGTCTTGATCGCCCGCATGGAAATGTCCGCCAGATTCCCTATGGGGGTGGCAACTATATACAAGATTCCAGCAGGATTTTGCCGTACCGTCATTTTCCCCTGTCCCCGGGGTAGCGGAAATTGATTCCGGGTGCACCTTTGGAGAGCCTGGCGATCACCGGCGCGGATATTTTGAATTGGTTTTTTATCATCATATCGATAACCTTATTTATCAGTTTTTTATCGAAACCTTCCTTTTCGCACTGATCCAGTGTATATTGTTGGTCTACAAGCAGATATAGAAGCCGGTCAACATCCTCGTAGGTAAATCCGAATTCCCCCTCGTCCGATTGTCCGACGTACAGATCCGCTGAAGGAGGCTTGGCGATGATCTTCTCCGGGACCCCGAGATGCCCTGCCAGTATCCGAACCTGTGTCTTATATAGATCTCCAAGCGGGTTGATAGCGCAGGCTAAATCGCCGAATATAGTTCCATAACCGAGGAGGATTTCGCTCTTATTTGATGTTCCGATTACGAGAGCTTTCTCCGCGGCTGAAAGATCGTACAGTATACTCATTCTCTCGCGAGCTATTTTATTGCCACGTCGATTCTTATCCGCCTCCGGGAATTTTGCGAAATACGGATCAACCTGTGGAGTGATATCGACAATATATTTTCTCACCTCTGTTCTGGATATAACGTCCTCCGCATCTTCGATATTCCCGGGATCGGAGTTCTTATAGGGCAGTATGACTCCAACAACATTCTGGCTGCCGATTGCTCTGACAGAGAGAAGTGTCACCGTCGCCGAGTCCAATCCGCCGGAGACCCCGACGACAAGACTTTCAAAACCGGCTTTTGATAGCTCATCGCGAATGAAATTGATAAGAACACTCGTGGCCGTCTCAGCGTCGAGATCTGGTTTTTGCGGCCTATCCATAAGTAGGCCTTTTATCCTCTCGTGTGTCGTATATATATGAGATGTTTATCAAGGCTGTTCTTGAAAACGCGAGGGCAGATTCGGTTCGTGCGAGTGCAATTTTCATTTGATCCATACTATTATAATGGTGAAAATCAGGCAAGTGAAATCTCAGATTGACATAGACGGTGCCGGCAATTATAATATGGAAAATCACCAAGGAGGATTCGATGGCATCGGTAAACAAAGCGATACTGATTGGTAATCTGGGAGCCGATCCGGAGCTTCGCTACACTCCGGGCGGCCAGGCGGTGGCAAATTTCAGCATGGCAACGACGGAGAAATTCAAGAACAAAGAGGGCGAGCAGCAGGAGAGAACCGAGTGGCATAACATCGTCTGCTGGAGTCGAACCGCCGAGATCGCCAATGAATATCTTAAAAAGGGCAGTCCCGTTTACATCGAGGGCAGGATTCAATACCGCAGTTATGAGGATAAAGAAGGCATCAAAAGATACCGCACGGATATAGTAGCTCAACGGTTACAGCTTTTAGGAAGCAGGGGTCAGGCGGAGCGAGCCGCCCCGGAGCCTCCTGAAACACCTGAACCTCAGGCGCCCTCGGATGATGACGATCTGCCGTTTTAGGAGCTAATCTGAGATGGATGGTGTTTTCGCCTCCATCTCCATACCCGCCGGATAGTCTGTATATCAAGCGGGCATCCTTATGGATAAGAGCCGAATAGCTTTTTTTCTTGCTGTAATTGCAGTTGCCGCCATCGGATATAACCTTACAATATGCCCCACGGTGGAGTTTATCGATTCGGGCGAACTAACATTAGTTTGCAAAAACCTCGGTATTGCCCATCCCACAGGATATCCTCTATACTCTATCCTGGGCCGGTTAGCCACGATATTTCTGTGGGGAGAGCTTGTTCAGAAAGTAAATATCCTCTCCCTCATCTTCACTGCACTTGCATCCGGATTTCTTTTTCTCCTTATCTCAGATACAATTTCAACCGGCAATAAAAACCGTACCTGGAATCTATTGATTTCATCATCCATATCAGTATTCACAGCTTTCACGCCGCTCTGGTGGGCACAGGGAACGACCAACGAAGTCTATTCTTTGAACCTGCTTTTAATGGTACTATCGATCTGGTGTTTAATCAGATATCTTAACGGGGGAGATAATCACATACGGTGGTTAACATTATCCGCTTATGCACTGGGATTATCATTAGCCAATCATCTTTCCGCGGCATTTCTCATACCTGGATACCTTTATCTTATGATGACGAATCTTAAGAGAATACGGACAAAAAACCTTATTACTATATTTGCCTTTTTTATATTTCCACTGACTCTATATCTGTTCCTGCCTATCCGGGCCGAGTTTAAGCCGTTTCTAAACTGGGGCGGAGTTGCAGATCCTTATTTTCTTTACAAACATATTTCCGGCTGGCAGTACAGAATCTGGATGTTTTCAGATCCCGATTTCGGCTTTTCCTTTCTGACAGGTAAAATCGCCTATACCGGCAGATTAATTCTGGCGCAATTCGGATGGTTGGGATCGTGCCTGGCGCTTTTCGGCCTCATCATGACTATTTTCAGGAATAGAAGACTAAGCATTTTTGCTCTGCTGATCATCTCATTTAATTTCATTTACGCCTCCAGTTATCAGATTATCGATATAGAATCTTATTACCTTCCGACGATCTTGATTTTATCGATATTCGTGGCATCGGCTTTGTATTATTTGTCAATTAGCGTTTTGAAGGCATATACCACTTCAAGACCGATAAAGTATGTCCTGGGAATAGCAATCCTCGCCTTTCCGTTGTCAAATTTTATAGATAGTTTTTTCGAATCGGATCGAAGCAAAAAGACGTTCGCTCGTCAGGGGGTATATGACATAGTCGATTATATGGAGCCGGGAGGATTGGCCATCATCGAAAATTGGGATTTCTACTCACCGTGGCTGTACTTCCATTTCGAGGGAGATTTGCAAAGCGACAGGGTACTTCTGGATAAGGAATTGATGAGGCGTTCATGGTATATCGATTTTATCAGACGGATGCATCCTGAAATATATAACAGATCGGAAAAGGAATTTACAGATTTTTTGCGCCTGGTGGAACCGTTTGAAAGAGGGCTTCCCTTCGATCCCGCTGAGATAGATAAAGCCTATTATGGGATGCTTTTTGCAATTGTTGAGCACGAGGCAACTGCAGGCCCGATCTACACCAATGTCGTTAGCGACCGTAAATTTATCTCGGTTCTGCCACTTGTCCCCGACGGCATTCTATTTCGAGTGCACCGATCGGATCAATTCCTGGACAGGCCGCGATTCAATTTCGAAAAATCTTACTGGGGAAATCGTTTCGTTTTCCGGGAGCCACGAACAGGGCAATTGCTGCAGTTCTATAAGAGGGCATTTTCGGCCAGAGAGATATATTGTCTTCACCACGGCAAAATCGAAGAAGCCGAATATTACAGGAATCTTGCGGGCGATGCAACGTCGATCATTTCAGAATTAATGGATAGGGAATCTTAAGTCGGGGAAGCCGTACGGATCAGAGATAAATCTGCAGTTACCGGTATCGCTCCAGCATCTGGGCCGCTTCGCCGGCCTCCTGGGTGCCGGGATAATTCTTCACAACTTCCTCGAAAATGGATTTAGCCCTGGTCTTGAATCTCTGGTTGTACATTGATTTCCCGAGTTTCAATTTGGCCGATGCCAGCCGCTCCGACGTTGGATATTCCTCGACCATTTTCCGAAAAGACCTTTCGGCTAACTCGTATTTTTTCTGGAGATAGTAACATTCGCCGATCCAGTACCGGGCGTTATCTGCGAGGGCGGTCTGCGGGCAATTCTCGATGTAGCTTTCGAAA
>CBDVBL010000202.1:0-4678 GCA_965372205.1 uncultured bacterium | reverse complement strand
TACTAATATTAAGATACACGACCGAAGAGCTCTTCATGGAATAGGCACTACAGGGCCAGCGCCCTTTACTTTCGCATCACTGGGTATTCCAAATAATTTAATAAATGGAGATAGATTATCCTTAGTATTGGGTACACTAGAACTAAAGAATGGCTTTTTTGCCTTGCAAGAATCAGCGGTATACATTTCAAGCCATCTTCATAATAAAGACTCTGGAATAAAACTAATACACTATTTTGCATATTTTGCTGCAATATCAATCTTGGATTATCACAGCGGGCATTTAGCTAAGCACGAGAAAAATACCGATTGCCCCTTTTATCATGATGTTGAGGCAATAAATTTAAAAGCCATGATTTTAAATGGACAACTATGTGCTAGATGCACTTCATATATCTATCAGCTTGAAGTCGAGGGGAGACTAGACGATAATCTGTTTACATCCGTTAGAGCAATCCTAGCCGCAATAGCAAATGAATACCGAAAGGATAAAGAGATTGATCTCGAAGAAACTATCAATATAAAAGAGGATGTGAATATCAAAATAGAGAGGCAAGCAGAGATTGAATCCGACACTCAAATAGAAGAGAAAGAGACAGCCAAATCAGGGGAGTATAGTCTGGCTCACGACGATGAGAATCCGCTAGATGCGCTTGGATACGAAGAATATGCGGACGCACTATCAAGCGTTATTACAAATAATAATACTGGAACCCCTTTAACTATAGGTGTTTGCGCACCGTGGGGCCGAGGTAAAACGGTTTTATTGGGATACATCAAGAAAAAAATAGAGGAAATGGATAGCCAAGGTCGCGCTGATTGTCAATGTATAGAATTTAATGCGTGGAAATATACTAAGGCAGAACAAATTTGGGCTGAATTTTACACTAAGATTTTGAGTGAAGTTGAAAGTAAATTATCACGTTGGGAAAAGTTAAAATTTAAAAAGCAATTCGAAAAACAGGCGAATCCTCGCTTTTATAAAATTATCACAGTGTTGGGTTATGGCGCAATCTTCTACTTATTCATTTTAGTTATATATTACTTATTTCTTCCTGCAAGCATGAAAATATATTTAAAGAATTACGCCAATATCGCGGCTTTATTATTTCCTGCTTATTTATCAATCCCAACGATTCAGATAATTTGGAAGCTCATTAGAAGTATGGCTAAAAGAGTATTTGCTTTGTCGAAAAAACCACAATTCAAAACTACTCTTGGTATCCAACATGAAGTATTTAAATATCTTGAAATTGTATGTAATTCCCTTGAACTTGTTTGCCAAAAGAGGATAATAGTTTTTATAGACGATATTGACAGATGTTCTCCTGGCCAGATAATGCAGGTTTTTGAAGCTATGAAACTATTCTTTGACATAGAAAATTTCGTATTCATTATATCGTTAGATACAAAAGTTGTTCGCCTTGCAATTGGTGACCATTATGAATTCATGTGTGAAAAACCCTTTGAAAAAGAGAATATGGGACGTTATTATTTGGAAAAGATCATACAAGTGCCTTTTCATTTGCCAGTATTGAATCGGGACCAACTACTTAAGTACCATGCAAGCCTTTTTGACAGATTCGAGAAAGAAATCGTTATACAGCCTAAGCCAGCAGCAGTGAAGTCAGATGTAGGCGGCCCAAAAGTGGCAACGGGAACGCCTTCTAAGGAAACAACTTCCGCAGAGATTGACAAATATAACAAAAGTAGAGACACCCATGAAAAGGGGCAACCCCAATATGCCACGGCCATGGATACCAAGGCTCAGGTAACCAAAAGAGAATCCCGCACCATAAAGAGTATTCTAAGCATCGAAGGCTTTACCATTTCCCCCCGTCTATGGAAACGTTTTATTAACATATATCTTATCGCACGGCATCTTCTAATTACTGCAAATGAAAAGGCAGAAGATCCGAAGCCAAACTACGTTCCTACTGATTCATTCATCAAGTGGCTGGCATTATCTGTATTATACCCTTTTGAATCTGCAGCACTTATTTGCTGGTTGGAAGAAAAGAACTGGATAGACCCACTCAACATTATAATTACGGGCGAAGGCATGAAATCTCCTATTCCAACCCAATTTTCGCATTTAAATCCAAGAGGGTTAGACGATTTCGCTCGGCTATATTGGAATACGGGGATATTCCCTCCGGATATACATAATACTAAAAACGTATTGAATTGCTTTAATCTTGTTCTTAATTAAAGCCCCCTACTCCCACCTCAGCGCCTCTATCGGATCCAAGAGCGAGGCTTTGCGGGCGGGGTAGATGCCGAAGAAGAGGCCCACGGCGAAGGCGAAGGCGAACGACAGGCCCACCGCCGGCGCCGGAATAAACGTGCTCCAGCCGAAAAACTCGGTCAGGCCGTAAGAGCCGCCGATGCCTGTAAGGATGCCGATCAAGCCGCCAAGAAGCGACAGGGTGATCGATTCCATGATGAACTGAATCAGTATATCGCGGCGGCGGGCGCCCACCGCCATGCGGACCCCGATCTCCTTGGTCCGCTCGGTGACGGAGACCAGCATGATATTCATAATCCCGATCCCGCCGACTAAAAGCGAAACCAGTGCCACACCCGCCAACAGATAGGTCATGGTCTCGGTGGTCTCCTGCCGGGCGGCGGTGTAATCCGACTGCGACTGAATATAGAAATCGTTCTCTTGGTCGGGGCGGAGCTTGTGCGATTTGCGGAGGATCTTCTCGATCTCGAGATAAGCGCTGGTTGTCAGAGATTCATCCTTGAGCCGCGCGATCAGGCGGTCCAAATGAGTCATTCCGAAAACCCGTTTCTGGGCGGTGGTATACGGTATCAATATGACATCATCGAAATCGAGCCAGCCACCGGATACACCCTTGGAGTCGGTCAGCCCGATGACCTCGAAACGAATCCTGCCGATACGGATGGTCCGCCCGATGGGATTTATATTCTCAAAGAGATTTTCCACAACATTCGGTCCGATAACCGCGACGCGTTTTATGGCATTAACATCGCGCTCAGTAAAGTTATCGCCCTCGGCTAATGTGTAATTGCGAAGTTCGAGGTACTCCGGCCCGGTGCCGATTACGGTCGTATTCCAGTTCTTGTTGCCGAATATAATCTGCCTGTTGCCCCGGATCTCCGGGACGATATTATCCACGGCCATCGTTTCCGCCCTGAGCCGCCGCAGGTCGCGCTCGTCGAGACGCTGATAAGTACCGGCAGCCATCCTGACATGCCTCATATGCGGCGCACCGGAACGGATATATAATAGGTTGGTCCCCATGGCCTCCAGTCTATCGGCCACTGCTTTTTTGGCTCCCTGGCCGAGAGATATCATCACAATAACAGCGCCCACGCCGATTATGATGCCGAGCATGGTTAATAGCGAGCGCACCTTGTTGGCATGCAGCGAGGCCATACTGACACTGAAGAACTCACGCCATTTCATTTCTTTTTCTCCATGCCGGGGATACGGCTCCAGCGCCGCATACGCTCCATAAACGCCTCGCGATCCAGAAGCGCTTTCGATGTGATAGTCGTCAAAACCGTATCGCCCTCGGACAACCCGGAGAGCGCCTCGGCCATCTCGAAATTGGACATGCCGATCTCGATCCGGCGGGGCTCCTGCTGACCGCCATTGGTCACGATTACCATTTTGGTGGGATTTCCCTTCTTGCCCTCGTGGTCGGGGCTATGCCCTCTGCCACCGTCGCCGCCGGCCATCCGCGTCATGCCCTCACGGTTTGAACCCCCCGGCGGCCCGCCCATCATCCGCGATAAGCTTCGCATATCGGTCAGCGCCTCACGCGGAACCAAAAGGACATTCTCTCTGAAGCCCGCTATGATCTCAACGCTGGCATTCATGCCGGCCATCAAAAGCCTTTCGGAGTTATCGACTTCTATAGTGACATTGAAGGTGGTTACGTTCTGCTCTGCCAGGGCCAGGGGATGAATCCGCTGGACCTCGCCCGAGAACTCCCGGTCGGGGTAGCTTTCGGCCACGATGGTGGCCTGCTGCCCCGGTGTGATCTGCCCGATATCGACCTCGTCCACCGCCGTTTTGATATAGGCTCGGGAGAGATCGGCCACGGTGGCTATGATGGTGCCGCCGGAGACCGCCGAGATAGCGGAAGCGATAATCTGGCCGTTCTCCACGTACTTCTTCAATACGATACCATCTATCGGTGATCTGATGACCGTATCTGAAAGCCTCTCTTTGGAATCTTCGAGGTTGGTTTCGGCCTTTACCAGGCTGGAATTGGCTCTCTCTTTCTCCAGAAGGGCGTTTTCATATTCGAGTTCGGAGATCAATCCCTGATTGTAAAGCTCCTGCTGCCTTTTTGCCTCTTTCTCCATCAGGGAAAGATTCGACCTAGCCACCTCCAGGTCGGCCGCCGCCTGATCGTAGGCGTTCTTAGTGGTGGTGGCATCGAGCCTGGCGATGAGCCGGCCCTCCTCGACTATATCACCTTCCTCGATGGGCAGCTCGATTATCTCACCGGAGGCTTTCGATTTTAGATCGACCGTTAATATCGGCTCCACTACGCCGGTGGAGTTTACCGCGATGGTCAGGTTGCCACGCTTGATGACCGATGTCGACGTGCGCGTGGCGCCGTTATCGCCGTTGTCGGCAGAATCCGAGGGCCACCAGAGGTAGTAGGCTATCGCTACCACAACGATGATTGCGATT
>CBDVBL010000201.1:0-4690 GCA_965372205.1 uncultured bacterium | reverse complement strand
ACGCGTCCGTGAATGGTCCCGAGAATATTATTGAAATCGTGAGCCACTCCGCGCGCTATATCGCCAAGTACTTTCAAATTCTCGGCCATGATAAGACTGTCCTGTGTTGCCGTTAACTCTTCATAGGCTTTCTCAAGCTTTTCATAAAGCTTGGCGTTTTCGATGGCATCGGCTGTCTGTCGGGCAAAGATAGTGAGGATCTCAAGATCTTCCTGAACGAAAATCTTGCCGACGTTATTTCTCAGGGTTATTACCCCTATTACCTCCGCCGACCATGTGAGTGGAACGCTTATTATGGATTCCGGCTCTACGGGCGTTCCGGGAACCTGTATAGAGCGTGGGTCGTTCTCGGATTGATTCGAGATCATACCGACGCCTGTCTGGGCCACACCACCTGTCAATCCCTGACCGGGCTTGAGACGCATTGAATTGATGGCTTCCTCATGCTCTTCATCGACTGTCAGAAGAGGAACCAGGACATTTTCTTCTTTTTCAAGTATGAAAATCGTCCCGCCGGTAGCCCCAACGATCTCCATGGATAATTTTACTGCTTTTTGAAGGACCTCTTTGTAATTCAGAGATGAATATATGTGGGTGGAAAGATCCAGGAGCGCCGCCAGTTTCTCGCCCTGCTCTTTCGATCTTTTTTCGCTCATCGACGCTGAAAGGGAAAGAACTATCTGCTCACTGAGAAGCTCAGCCCTTGAGATATATTCCTGATAGTCGGATATTTTCTTCTTCCATCCCCAGATAGCATATCCAAATCCAAGATCCTCTATGAAAAATGGCGAGATGATAACGCATTGGGCGTCGAAAATATCCATTAGATCATCTATGATCTGATCACCGCTGCCCCGCTCGAAACGGGTTATTCCGGAAATAGAACGCAGGGCCATCCAGGCATCAGCGTCAATTCCTCGCAGCTCATAATACATTTCGGATGCATCCTCGATACAACTCTCGTCTTCCAGATGCAAATCGAAATGCCGACGCTCCACATCCGCCAGCAAAACCAAAAACACATCGGCTTCAAGAACCCTCTTCGCCCTACTGGATGTGACCTTGAAAAGCGGCCCGGCGTTGCTGAAACGTGTAGAATTAAATCTGCTCAATCAGCACCTCATCTCTGCCACATTTGAGGACATTTCTTACACTCTGCAAAATTTCATCGATCTTAAACGGTTTATTGATAAGGCCGTTTACATGATGCACGGAGAGATTTCCGGGCTCTACCTGCGCACCCCAGCCCGTAGCGACAACGACCTTCGTATCGCGATATTTTTCGTAGACGACATCTGCCAGTTCCCAACCCGAAATACCGTCCATGCCGAGATCCGTGACCAACACGTCATACTTCTTCCCGGCCATAACCTCCAGAGCCGCGGCCCCGCTGGCAACAGCATCGACCTGATAGCCTGCAGATTCGAGAATCTCCGTCAAAACCTCTGTGAGACCTTCTTCGTCATCTACGATCAGTACTGAGTTCTGTAAATCATCCTGATTTTGATTTTGAAGCATTAACGGTTCCTCTGATGAGTCGCTGCGGCGTGGAACAGCAATCGTGAATTTAGTGCCCCGACCCGGCGAGGATTCCACATCGATCGTACCTCCGTGACGGTTGATTATTCCATAGGTCACCGACAACCCCAATCCCGTACCCCTTTCGCCCTTGGTGGTGAAAAACGGCTCGAATATCTTCTTCTTCGTCTCATCCGACATCCCCAGACCGTTGTCTTCCACAACAATCCTGATATGATTCTCATTCTCTATCGACGCATCTATCGAGATCTTGCCTGCCTGCGGAATCGCGTCAACGGCATTGATGATGAGATTAGTGAAAACCTCCCTGAGTTCGGATGGACTACCGGTCGTCTGCAAGGATCCGCTGCGATGAAATTCTACGGCGATTTTCTTCCCCGATGCCCGCGCCTGATCGCACCATCGAGGTTTGGTCAATTCAATAACATCGACGATTATCTGATCCAGATGAAGGTCTATGAACTTCTCAGTCGGTTTCTTTTTAGTAAACTCGCTTATGCGCGATAATATGTGCGAGCCGTCCATGGCCGCTTTTTCGATAACCTCGAGGTTCTTGCCAAATGGTTTTTTAAAGGGATGATCATCGGCGGTGTCCATCTTTCTAATCATCAACTGGACTCTTCCAAGAATGGCAGCCAATATATTATTGAAATCGTGAACCACTCCGGATGACATTTCACCCAGCGCTCTTAACTTCTCCGTTTGCACCATACGATCCTGAGCATCCTGCAATTGCCTGTAAGCGGTTTTCAGTTGTTTATATAAATGAGCATTTTGCCAGGCTATCCTCAGATGTACCGCCAGATCGTTCAGCAAGGAAAGCTCCTGAGGCGTGAAGCCATCACTCCGCGAGCCTCCAACAGTCAGGATGGCCTCCGACTTATCAGCATTGCCGATCGGCAACAGCGCCAGGTGTCTGATTCCAGCATCAACAACGGGCTGTAACTTCTCGGGGCCGCCTAATGCCGTGAGTTCCTTAAAAGAGACAAAATCAGGCTGGCCGCTTGAGAAAACCTGGTGTAGCTTATCGTTGAGTATTTCAAGAATCGGGCCGGGAAAGATATCCCCCAGCGATCTCGGCGAATAACCCGCTTTACAGGAAAACGTGTCTCCGTCGGGCACAACGAGCAGCGTCCACCTGTATCCGGCGTTGTCGGCAACCGCTTTGGCGACCACGTTGAAAAAACTGTCCAGATCGAGAGCCGCTGAAATGGCCGTATTTATCTTGTCAATTAGACTCAGTCGTTCGGCCTTTTCCATAGTCTCCTTGAACAGATATGAATTGTCAATCGCTACTGCGAGAATATCCGCCAGAGTTTCTAAGATGTTTATATCATCCTCAACGAAATTATCAGCAAACATAGATTCCACGTCCAGAACTCCCAGGACGTTGTCGGCCGCGATTATCGGGATGCAAACCTCGCTGCGGACATCATCAATAGCCGATACGTAATTCGGGTCGGTTCTTACATCGGCACAATAGAGCGTTTTCCCGGCACTTACGGCCCTCCCGAGAAGGCCTTCGTCCAGCTTCACCTTAAAATCGGATGGCATGCTTATCCCGGTTCCCGCCTGCTGAGCCACAAGGAACCGCTTCCTATCATTATCTTTCAAAAATACCGCTACCAGATGATAGCCGAACGCCTCCTGAATCGAGTCGACGGCAAGCTTTAAAACTTCATCGAGGTTTAAAGATTCCGATGTTTTCCTGGAGAATTCAAATATCGTTTTAAGCCTATGGCTTCGTTTCCGCTCCTGTTCGAAAAGCCTCGTTCTCTCCATAGCCACTGCGATCTGAGCCGCCAGCGACTGAAGAAAATCTTCGTCGCGACCGGAGAAATTATTCTTGGTCCCTGACCCGGCACTAAATACGCCAATTACTTTGTCACCGATCTTTATGGGAACCGCCAGCTCCGATAACGTGTCCGGAAAGGACGATCTCAAATGCGAATCAAGACGAGTATCGTCGATGATTACCGATTCTCCCGTCGATGCAACCAGTCCGGGAATCGTATCGCTTTTTAAGGACAACCTGCCGGTGGTGCCAACGACCGGACTTGCTCCTCTGTAGGACAGCGGATTCAGAGTCCTTTTTTCTTCATCGATTGTAAAAATCACGGAGGATATATTATCGAGGTAATTCCCGGTGGCTTCCAGGACCTTGGCCAGCATGGAATCGATGTCGATTTCCGAGTTGATCGCGGCGCTGACATTAAAGGACGCCGTCAACTGATCAACTTTCTGCCTTATGAACCCGTACAAACGTGCATTTTCGATGGCAGATGCAGCTTGCGAGGCCAGGGCCTGAATGAAGCTCAATTCCTCACTGCTGGTGGCGCCTCGAGCGGCTGATCTCTCTTCGCCCAGAATAATGGAACCTATGAATTTCCCCGAATGGGAGATGGGGAGTATCGTAAGACTCTTGACCGCGTCGGTACAGAAATACGCCTTCTCTTCGGGCGTTAGTTCGGCAATATCTTGAGAACCCAGGATGGTGGCCCGCTTGGCACGAATAACCTCCGCTACTCGAGGAAATTCCGCTATATTGATCCTGGAAACATCGGGAGCATAGACTCCTTCTCGCCTCTTGCTATAAAAGGAGGCTATCTCCGTATCTCCGCTGTCATTTATATTCAACAGTATCATACAATATGTGGCACCCGCATAATCAGTCAACCGGTGGGCTACAATCGTCAGAACCGATGGCAAATCGAGAGTGGACGATATTGCTACCGACGTTTCCTGCAGAATCTTGCTGCCCTCTGATCGGGAGCGTTTTTCCCGCTCGAGTGAGGCGCCATAAGCAATAATAGCCAGCAGTTCGATAGATAGATTGCCCAGACTATTGAGAAAACGATCGCGGGATTCCTCCTCGACAGAAGTCAGAACTAAGGTGGCAACATCCTGCGCCTTAAATCTAAGGGGGCAGGCATAGACGCTTTTATAGATCGAAGAAATACTCGCCACATCTTTGTCCCTGGATTGTCCCAGCAGCTCCTCGAGGCTCACCCAGGAATCATTCTTTTGAGCGGCTTTGAGAAAGCCCAACCCTTTCGGATTATTCGTCAGAGTATGGATCAATTCCTCATTCATATCATATTTGCCCAGCAACTTGAATGAGCCATCCGATGGTTCGGGTGCGAACACAGCC
>CBDVBL010000200.1:0-4696 GCA_965372205.1 uncultured bacterium | reverse complement strand
TCCATCGAATTTCCATAAAGAAGAACACTAACATAAATGCTTTTAGGGCCAAGCTCCGTTTGCCAGATTTCACGGTGATCCAGAAGATATCTTTGATCGGCTGCAAACACGAGCTTATCATCCGGGATTTGCCAGGAGATACCCGGCAGGACTCCCCTTCCGACATCATCCACCAATATCTTATCGGATCCTTTCAGCAGCGCGATTTGATCCGGTATTTTACCGTCCTGGTAATTCAGGTATAACATATCCAGGCTTCCGAACAATGCTTGCAAGAAACATAAGCTTATCATCAGAACTGTCCTGAATCTTCCGAAAAACCGTATGATGAGGACCGGAAGAAATGCAAAGAACGGCCAGGCCATGACCAGGTATCTTGGGCCCATGGCGTGCGGGGGGCTCAAAAAGCTGATATAACAGAGGACTGTAACTCCTGCCAACCACAGGAAAAAATATATAACATAATATCCGGTGGAGTTTGTTTTACGGATATGACTGGCAAACTTTGAACGATTTTTAAAATAAATAATGGACAGGCTGACAAGAAGCGATAGCAGGATCAGAGGGTAGATATACCTGTATAAAATTGCAGGGGAGGTCAGGAATGTTAACGGTCTGCCATGCCAGAAGAAGGTTTCAAAGCTCAATATGATATTCTTCAGCCTTGGTATGATTTCTGCATATTGAAATGCCTGAGTCTGCCCCATCTGTGATTTGACGGAGTGAAAAAACCGGGGATGGAGTAAGAAGAATAAAATGAGCCCCGTGGTCATAGAAACAAGCCCTGCCGCCAGCCGCCGTCTATTTCTCGTGATAAGTCTGGCAATCAAGAATAAACCACCTCCGAAAATAACGAACGAGAAATGGTAATGTGTCAGCGCGCCGGCGGCTGCCGATAATGACAAGTATATGAATCCTCTTGATTTAAAATTTACCCCCGTGTCAGCGCATTTGACGATTTGCAGAACCAAGAGTATGGTGCAAAATGCCAGAAGGTCGTATTGTCTTGTCAGGCAGGAAACCTGCATCACCGTCGGGCTCAGCGCCCAGATGAATGTTACTACGGCGGCTTCAATTGGATTCTTCAGAATGCGATTTGCCAGGGAATATAAAAGCGGAATTGCGATTATCGAAATCAGGATATTCAATAAAGGGCCTGTCCAGAGGTGAATTCGCAGTAGAATAAACCAAAGATGCAACAGCCAGAAATATAGAGGGGGGTGGACATCCTGATCGGCAAGATCGGCGCCGATCTTACTGAAACAAAAAGTCTCCTCCAGTCGTATGAACTTCTTCCACTCAGATGCTTCGACCCAGGCGCCGAAGGGGCGATTTTCTTCGATGCGCGAATACTCGCCCTGATGTCCCGTAGCAGACAGGAAAGAAATTCCTTCGTCGAAATCTATCGTTTTCTTACCTGCGACCGCCGCGATACGTAGAGTGGCGCTGATTACCATACCAAGCGCAAGAATCAGAATGGCCAATCGCAGCCGGTTCACGAGTTTTTCCTTACGAAATATAAGACTGTCAGAAATAAAATCCTTTCACATATCTAAAATAGTTAGTGCGTCACGTCATAAAATAGTGCAGACAATTTTTCGGCAGAATGTTTCACATCAAACCGCCTTGCGGCCTCCTCTCGAAACGATGCGAACTCATCTCTTAATTCGGGATGAGAAACGGCCAGGGTCATAGCATCGGCCAGCGCTTCAGAATCGTGAGAGGGGATGCGAATCGTCGGCGTATTCTCAATGGCTTCCCGCAGGCCGAAGCAATCCGTGGCGATCAGAGGGATACCTGAGCATAAAGCCTCGCAGGCAACCATGGGCCAGGCCTCGATGGTGGAAGGCATCAGAATTGCATCACAGCCCTTCATTATATCTGCTACATCAGGATTGAAGGGTTGGAACCGAAACGATCCGGCCAACCCTCTGCTTTCAACGTCTGCTTTGTATTCTTTTTCAAATCTCCCGGAGCTCATCGCTAAAACGATGATTCTTTTAATATGCTTTTCCCTCGTTTTTAATATCTCAACCGCATCTATAATGTAGTTGAATCCTTTCTCCGGCTCGAACCTGCCGAAGAATCCAAATATGAACTGGTCCTTATTGCATTGAATTCTTTCCCGCAATCGATCGCCCGCCCCCGGCGAGTCATTCAAAAAGCGCCCCGGCTCTATGCCGCTTCGTATGGCCACCCATTTTGACCGGGATTCCTCCAGGCCGGGAAACAACTTTTTAGAATATTCGAGAATGTCGTTTCCGACGCCATGAAAAATAGTCACGGTCTTCAATGAATTCTTGAATATGAATCGCTTCCATTTGCCCAGCGTGCCCTTAAAATATTTTTCCGTCAGGATGCTATGTATGGTGAAAACGTGAGGAATACGAAACAGCCAGCTAACCAACGAGACATGAAAAGCCGATATGAATCCATTGCTGTGAACAAGATCGAATTTTCTCGTCAGCAACATCCATGCTGTCCAGAAAAATAATGCATTTTGCCCCAGAAAAGGCCTGGCCCATATCACTTCTATATTCGCGGCGGTCATATCTTTTTCAAGATATTGCTTTTCGACGGTGGGATTGGCTAACAGCGTGATTTTGAATTCATCCCTCGGGAAATGACGATAGTTATACTTCAGATAAGTCCTGATCCCGCCCCAGGGCCACATGCATACAATAAGTACCCTGATCCTGGTCATTTCCGCTGCCGCTTGTTGATGGATCGTACCGGAAAATTATCTGATATCTTAAAATTATTCTTTATCATCTAAAATCCAGTCTGAAAACTATAAGGCATTATTCAGATTCGCAAGCCTTTTATAATTTTCACCATGAAATCCGTTGACTTCAGTCGAAAATCCAGTAAATTGACCATCGAAGAAGTCAGGCGCAGATGTCGGTTCTAAGTGATCCCGCATCCTGCCTGCGCTACAAAGTTCGGGGTGACCATTGGACGACAAGAAGCAGGTGCAAGCACCGGCAAAACACAAAATCAATTTCGCCTTCCGGGAAAAACTCGATACCATACCTGAGGGATTCAGGCATAACTATTGTTACCAATGCGGCGCCTGCGTGGCCGATTGCCCGGCCGGCAATTATTCGGAAAGGTTCAATCCCAGGCTGATTCTTCTTAAAGCCATTCTTGGTTTCGAGGATGAGCTCGTCAGCCAGGATTCCGAGATCTGGGATTGCACCAATTGCTATACCTGTTCGGAAAGGTGTCCGCAGGATGTTCGCCCGGTTGACGTCATAATCGCGTTGAAAAATCTCTGCGTGCGGGAGGGCAAGGCGCCTCCTGTAATTGGCAATATCTACAATGCCGTGCTGGCAACCGGAATTACAACGAAGATATCATCGCTTGTGGAGAGGCGTCGGCAGGAGTTTGGCTTGCCGCCGCTGAAGGAATTCCCTGTTGATGATTTGAAGAAGATTTTCGAGGCTGAGTAGCATGGCTGACGAATCCTCCAGAAAATACATCCCGTTCTTCGGCTGCATGATGGCCACCAAATATCCGCAGTTCGAGTCGGCTGTGCGCAAGACCGTGGCTAAGATCGGAATGGACCTCGTGGATGTCGACGGTTTTACCTGCTGTCCCGATCCCATTTATTTTCAGGCGCGGGATAAGATGGAGTGGTATGCCATTGCCGCCCGCAATATTTCGCTGGCCGAGGACCTGGGGCACGATATCATCACGACCTGCTCGGGCTGCACCGCAACCCTTTCCGAGGTTAACCTGGCCCTGAAAGAGGATCCGGAGCTAAAAGATAAAATCAACAAGCGCCTGGAGAAAATCGGCAGGCAATTCAAAGGCTCCATTAATGTCCGGCACGCCATTACAGTATTGCGTGATGATTTCGGCATCGATCGGATAACCGAAACCGTTGTTCGGCCCCTGGAGGGATTGAAGGCGGCCGTCCATTATGGCTGTCATCTTTTGAAACCATCGCGAGTTATGAGGGTGGATGACCCGGACCGTCCGACGATCCTCGAGAGCTTCTTGAAGGCCATCGGAGTGGAGCCGGTTTATCATGACAGGACTCTTTTATGCTGTGGCAAGGCCTGTATGACCGATACGATTCCGGATCAAATGGTAATTGATATCCTGGAGTCGATTCAGGCCGCAGGCGCCGACTGCATGGGCCTGATCTGCCCCACCTGCTTCGACCAGTTCGATGTCAAACAGATCGTCTTGAATCGGAAATATAGCAAGAATCTCAAAATACCGGTCATCTATTACTTCCAGCTATTAGGCTTGGCGCAAGGACTTGAACCGAGGGAAATCGGGCTTCATCTGCACAAGATCAAGGTCGATCGCTTGCTCGAAACAGTAGCGGTGGCATCTTAAAGATCCACGATCACAACAGGTTTTGACGTGCCGCAAGGGTAACGATTACCCCTCTAAATTTTAATCTTCTCCACCAGCCTCTGAATAACACCGGCCGCCTCGGCCGTGCGTTTCAGAAAATCGTTATATAGTTCCTCAGCGGCCTCGGCGCTGTCGCCATATCCCATGCTCTCGGCCACCGGCTGGAGATGCTCCTGCTCGATGACATTGTGGGCGGCAACCTTCAGTCGGTAGGTATCACGAAGTTTCTTTACGAAGTCCAGATGCTGTCCAATCTGCTTGAATTCTTTAGCGTGGGCTGGCTCGATATCAACCAACATCTTCAGGTATTTTCTGGATAAAGGAT
>CBDVBL010000199.1:0-4698 GCA_965372205.1 uncultured bacterium | reverse complement strand
GGAATCTTTATGGCATTTTTGGGAAATTTACAGAATCGGAATTCATGTATAAAGAAGCTTTGAAAATTAATCGGGAATTGGCTGCAAAGAATTCAGCGGCGTATCTACCGGATATTGCAGATAATCAACATAATCTGGGAGTTCTTTATAGTGATATTGGGAAATTTACAGAATCGGAATCGGTGTATAACGAATCGTTATCTATTATTATTTTCGGCAGCTGTTAATTGAAATTAAATTAAAATCGGCCGGCTATTGCAGGTGTTTCAACAGGCGTATTTATAATTGCTGCCTGGGATTGCTCCGCTCAGGTGCCCAGCTCCCACGATGTTAGATACTGTCTCTGCTCCGCGGTTAACCTGTCTATTGAAACACCCAGGGACGCCAGTTTCATGCGAGCGATATCCTTATCGATCTTCTCAGGTAATGCATAAACCTTGCGTTCCAGCCTGGCGCCGATCTTCAGCATCCATTCCGCGCCCAGGGACTGGTTTGCAAAACTCATATCCATAACCGACGCCGGATGCCCTTCGGCAGCGGCCAGGTTCACCAGGCGACCCTCGGCAAGAACCAGTATTTTCTTGCCTCCCTTAAGAGTGTATTCCATCACCTCCGGACGGATTTCACGTTTCTTAGTGGACATCTTTTTAAGCGATTTGAGAGCGATCTCAACATCGAAATGTCCGGAATTGGCCACGATTGCGCCGTCCTTCATGGCCTTGAAATGCTCATCGCTAATAACGTTGACATCGCCGGTCAGGGTAACGAATATATCGCCCAACCTGGCGGCCTTCGACATCGGCATAACCCGGTAGCCGTCCATTATAGCCTCCAGCGCCCTCAGCGGATCGATCTCCGTGACAATGACATTGGCTCCCATCCCCATGACACGCCTGGCGAATCCTCGCCCGCACCAGCCATAACCGGCCACCACCACGGTGGAGCCCGCCAGGAGGACGTTGGTCGCCCGAAGTATTCCGTCCACCGTCGATTGGCCCGTGCCATACCGGTTATCGAAAAGATGCTTGGTCTTCGAATCGTTTACCGCCAATACAGGAAAGAGCAAGACGCCCTTTTTCTCCATGGCCTTCAGCCTGATCACGCCCGTGGTCGTCTCCTCGGAGCCGCCCGTGATTTCCTCAGCCTGCCCCTTTCTTCTGGTATGCAGGATGCTGACGAGGTCGGCGCCGTCATCCATAGTGATCCGCGGATGAGCGTCGAGACAGGCGTTGATATGATCATAATATACTTTATTTGATTCCGCCCGGATGGCAAACACCGGTATCTTGTAATCCTTGACCAGAGATGCGGCTACCTCATCCTGCGTGGAAAGGGGATTGGAAGCGCACAGATAAGGCTCGGCGCCGCCGGCTTTCAGGGTGATCATCAGGTTGGCGGTTTCAGTGGTAACATGCAGACAGCAGGCTATCCTCACCCCTCTGACGGGCTTTTCTCTGGCGAATCGCTTTTTTATGGATCTCAGCACGGGCATGAATTTCTCCGCCCATTCTATTTTCTTCTTACCCGATGGAGAGAGCTTGATGTTCTTGATATCGTAATTCATGAGTGCACCTCAATTATGCGTCTTTCTTGAGAATTTCTGCTTTATCCGTCTTTTCCCATGTAAATTCAGGGAGTTCACGCCCGAAATGACCGTAGGCTGCAGTCGATTTATAAATCGGATTTATCAAGTTGAGACTTTCTATTATGCTGCGGGGCGTCAGATCAAAATGCTTTCTTACCAGTTCGGTTAAACGGGCATTCGGCACGAGTCCGGTACCATTCGTGAAAACCATGATCGATATCGGCTCGGCTACCCCGATAGCATAAGCGAGCTGGACCGTGCATTCGTCGCAAAGTCCTGCCGCTACGATATTCTTGGCAACGTATCTTGCCATATATGTCGCCGATCTATCGACCTTGGTCGGATCTTTGCCGGAAAATGCTCCCCCTCCATGCGGGGCCGATCCGCCGTAAGTATCGACAATAATCTTTCGGCCCGTCATGCCTGTATCCGACTGCGGACCGCCAATCACGAATTTGCCCGTCGGATTCACGAGGTATCTGGTCTTCTCATCCAGCAATTCCCCGGGGATCACCGGAAGAGCGACTTCGCTTATGATTTCATCTATGGCATCTCCGGCGATCCTGGCACCGGTATCATCGAGTATATCCTCAGTATGCTGAGATGATATCAACACTGTATCCACTCGGACAGGCTTGCCGTCCTCGAATTCGACCGTTACTTGTGTTTTACCGTCAGGACCGAGGTAGGGTAATATCTCTTTCTTGCGAACCTCGGCGAGCCGCAGGGAGAGCTTATGCGCAAGGCTGATCGGAAGCGGCATCAGCTCCGGGGTATGATTAACCGCATATCCAATCATCAAACCCTGATCCCCGGCCCCGCCAACGTCAACACCCTGTGCAATATCAGGGGATTGGGGTCCTATAGCATTTAAAACGGCGCAGGTCTTATAATTGAACCCGTACCTGGATTCCGTATATCCGATATTCTTCAGGACATCACGGGTTATATTATTGATATCTACATAACCATTCGTGGTCATCTCGCCGCCGACTATAACGAGTCCAACAGTAATGAGAGTCTCGCAGGCTACCCGACCCGAGGGGTCCTGCCTTATCACATCGTCTAAAACGGCATCAGATATCTGGTCGCATACCTTGTCAGGATGCCCCTCCGTAACGGATACGGATGTAAACAGGTATTTATCTTTACTCATTAGTCCTCCAATATATTTATCCGCACCCTGGCGGTGACGGGCAATTTATTAAAAGCAGGTCTACTTTGCAAGCTATTTGCATATTTAATGAAAGTGAAATCCTGCATATCAAATGATTCGCCATATCCCGGACGGTAGAATGGTAAAACCAGTGTCGTGAAGAATTTAATATTTTATCTCAGATGAATCGCCGAGATTAGCTTTTTTAAACTGTCCGGATATGAATGAGTTATTGCCTATGAGAGATTGCTCCAGGAGGCAATCGGTAACCTCGGCACATTCGGATATGATCGAATCCTTGACTATTGAACGGACGATTCTGGCATTATCACCAACCGAGACATTAGGGCCAACTACAGAGTTCTCCAGAACCGCCGAGGGCGAGATGTATACCGGCGGCAGGAGGATATTGCCCTGACGATTATCGACAGATTTTATCTGCGATAACAGGTATCTATTGGTCGATAGCAGAGTATCCGGTTTACCGCAATCAAACCAACCCTCGACATTGAAGGTGGTCATCTTACACCCATATCTGATCATCAATCCCAGGGCGTCGGTAAGCTGGTATTCGCCGCGGGTGGTAATCTTCTTGGCTACCAGCTCCTCCAGACACCGCGAGAACAGGTCGGTTGACTTTATATAGTATATCCCCACCAGTGCCTGGTTCGATACAGGCTTTTCTGGTTTCTCGACTAAAGCGGTTATGAATTGACCATCGGTCTCCGCAATCCCGAAGCGTTTCGGATTGTCAACGATCTTGGTCCCGATGGAATCGAATTGCCCGTCCAATACGTCGCTTAGATCAGTTTCGAAAATGGTATCGCCAAGAATTATAAGGATAGGATCCTCGGTTATGTGCTCCCTGGTAATATAGATCGCCCAGCCCAGACCGCTTAGCTCTCTCTGGGTTATGAAACTGGCTCGAATCCCGTAATTATCCTTAACGTAATCGACTATTTTTTCTCCCAAGAACCCAACCACAACCACGATTTCATCAATGCCAAAAGCTAAAAGTTCATCGAGGATATGGCCCAGTATCGGTTTTCCTGCAACGTGCAGCAACGCCTTGGGCGCTGTATGTGTATGAGGTCTGAGCCGGCTTCCGATACCAGCTGCTGGAATTATGGCTTTCATAAAAACCTCAGTCTATTTCCGATAGTTTTCCCTTTAAATAATCTATGGCTTTAACGGGAGTTGGATCCACACCATTAAGCAGAGCCAGGTAATAACTGATAAAATCAACGTATTGAATCCATAGAAATATCTTGGTCAGCCCTCTTCCGTCCTCGACATGAAGATTGATGACCTTATATCCCCTGGATTCCAGGTATTGTGAAACAATGTCCATGCGGGCCTTTATGCGGGGATGATCGTCGCTGTCCCGGAGCATTATGATCGTAAATTTTTCATGGAGGCCGTATAATTCATCCCAGCCCACCAATTCGTTATGATTGAACTCCGGGAAGACATTCACAAAAGCAAGGCAACCGGCATTCTCACATATCTGTCCCTTGAAGCGCCAGGCCACGGCGTCCAGATGATCCTGCCCCGCGTAGATTACCGGGACCGTACCGTGAATTTTCTTTGCCATCGCCAACGCAGGATTGTCGTCGTTTTCATGCACATATCGTTCCAAACGATCTCGCATAACCTCGGCGGCTTGACCCAAATCCTGTCCAACCTGATCACACAAGCCCAGCCGGGAGATTATAGTCAAAAGCGGGGCGAAAGAATATCCCAACGCTGCTCGCGGTGGCATGCCGTTCGGGATCTTGGCAACCGGTACTCCATCTGCGCTGGCTTTTGCCCCGAGTTTCCCCCCCGTAGTCATGACAACCAGTTTCGCCCCTTTAGATACGGCATCATCATACGCCGATAATGTTTCCTCGGTATTGCCCGAGTAGGAAGAGCAGATAACCAGGGTTTTTTCATTCACATAACCCGGCAGGTTGTA
>CBDVBL010000198.1:0-4715 GCA_965372205.1 uncultured bacterium | reverse complement strand
CCTCTCCGGGTGCAACGCAAGCATGCAGGCCCAGGTCCCGGATGGACATCTGACGTAGCCTCTGGTGACATTCTCCGGGCGATAACAGGGCTGACACCAAACGTGATGTCTCACCGATCTGTGATTTTCTCCGGAGGGGGCAACGAGACCAGCCGACGACGGGCCATAAAGGCCGACCGTTCTGGCTCCCACGGCCGATGCCAGATAGAGAGGCCCGGAGTCATTGGCGATAACTATGGACGATCTTTTCAGGACTGCGGCCAGAAGAGGAAATGTGGTCCGGCCAGCCAGATTCATGTCCGGCTTTACGGAATCGCCTAATTTTCTTTCGGATTTCGAACCAACCGTTATCACAGGTATATTATAACGTTCTCTTATATATTTTGCGACCCTTCTATAGCCGGCCACCGGCCATCTTTTGATATGCATGATCGTTCCCGGGTTTTCGCCGCCACCGGGAGCTATGACAGCAAATTCCTCATTGCTTCCCGATTTTTCCAACAAATCCTGCGCCGTCTCGTCCTCGGCCGGGGTGGTAACGTACTCCAGATCCATTCCTCTTGGTTGACAATCGAGAACCGAGACCAAATCGAGATATCGCAGGACCTCGTGTCTGAGAGGATCGAACTTTACGGAGAGATCGATCATGGGCGAGGCACTCGAAAACCCCACGATTTTTTCGGCTCTGCCGAACAGGCCCAGGGAAGCCAGTATCCTGGAGCGATGAAAGCTGACAAACAGATCGAAATTGCTTTTTGAGATGCGGGAAATTCCTCTGGCGAAGGCCATCAGAGCAGAAAACTTACCGCTTGTTTCGTAAGGTGGCTCGACAATCATGGTCTCGTCGATATGCGGATTATGCTCCGGAACAAACGACGAGTATCTTCCGGTGATGTAGCTTAATTTTGATTCCGGGAAGCGCGATTTCACAGCCCGTATCACGGGAGTGGTGAAAAGGAGATCTCCCGGGCAGCAGAGCTTCAGAAAAGCAATCTTCTTATGCATAGCTTTCAGAACAGTTGGACGGCTTCGTGGGCCAGCAGCAGGCTGGCAACGACCACCCGGATGCTCTTGCCATCGTAAACCTGCAGCCGGGCCAGGCAATCTTGACAAGCGATCCCGGAATCTTGATATCGCAAGAAATTATCATAATGCTACGACCGGCGGATTTCATAGGCCCGCTTGTAGGCATCTATCATATTATCCGCCATCTTCTCCCAGGTAAACATCTTAGCCCGGAGCGATCCTGATTCAGCCAGTTTCGCTCGAAGTCCGGAATCGTCGGCCAGCCTCTGGAGACCGTCAGCGATTGAGTCGATATCGTATGGATCGATATACAATGCCGCCTCGCCGGCAACCTCCGGCATCGATGATATATTAGATGTCAGCACCGGACACCCCACCGACATCGCCTCCAGAATGGGAAGACCGAAGCCTTCCACAACTGATGGAAATGCGAAAAATTTCGCACCCGAATAAAGGCAGGCCAGGTCGGTATCAGTTACATAATCAAGCCATCTGATTCTATCTCTGCATTTGACCGACCGCCAGGTTCTGAAAGTCTCCTCCATCCGCCACCCCTTCGGCCCCACGAATAATAGCTCTAGATCTTTAGAGAGACCAGAAAGGTCAAATGCTCTGAACAGCCGCGCCAGGTTCTTCCTCGGATCCAGCCGGCTCACAAAAAGAATATATTCTCCGCTGATATTGAATTTTGCTTTCATGCTGGATATATCATCGGGGCTGGCTTTAACAAAGCAAGTTGTGCCGGGGTAAACCACAACGACCTTTTCCTCAGGAACATCAAGAAAGTTGATCACGTCACCGGCTGTAGCCTTCGAAACGGCGGCAATCAGATCGGTTCTTTTGGCGTAGTGTTTAACTCGCGGCCTGAAATGCCGAACGGATGATGGTATGGCCAGTTGAGGATACGTCAGGGCGATCAGATCATGGACCGTAAATACCATCGCAGATCGACGAGAAGGCGGCACCTGGAAGCCTGGAGAATGAAAAACATCAACATTGCCGATAAATTTTTCAAGATTTGGAAACTCTGTGTATGCCCATACTGCAGTCAGGAGCTTGCGAGGCCAGTGGAATCGAGCCACCGTGCAGTTATCGTTACGGGGCAAACCTTCGGGGACTGGCCCCCTGAGACAATTGTAAAACAGTATATAATCATTCCCTCTGTCGCACCGGGCCATAGCATCCAGCATTTTCAAAAGATATCGTCCGACACCGGTTGTCACATCGCGTAGCGGTCTAATATCAATCCCGATCTTCAAGCATTCCCTCTGCTGGTTTGGTGGATATTTCTCATAATCTGGCATTTGCTGGCTGACTGATTCTCGTCCAACCTATCTGATTTTCTTTTTCGATTCCAGCAATCGTCTTAAATCCGAGGCGGCCCTGGATGCAACCTTATCCCAGTTGAACATTCTGGCCCTCCGGGGACCATCCGTTCTGAATCTCTCCCGCTCGTTTGAGTCTGACAATGCTTTCTCCATCGCCTCCGCCAGTTCGGCCGGGTTTTCAACATTGCAGTAAATGACCAGTTCTCCCGCCACCTCAGGAATTGCAGAGGATCTCGAGGCCACCACCGGTGTTCCACAGGACAGCGATTCGAGTATCGGCAGTCCGAATCCCTCATAGAGGGAGGGGAAAATCAGTGCCTCGGCTCCGGAGTAAACTGCCGGAAGATCATCATCGCGGATATAACCCGGAAGAGTTATTTTATCGTGTATCCCGAGATCGTTTATCGATTTTTTTAGTGTCGGGAGATCCTTCTGTCCTTCAAGCCTACCTGCCATGACCAGGCCAATATCATTTATTCTCCCAAGCAGAATTTTATAAGACTTAATCATGGTTTGAATGTTCTTGCGCGGATCAATTCCCCCGACATACAGAAGATACCTATCGGGCAATGAATACTTTTTTTTGGCTGCGGCTATTTCCTCAAGGTCTCTGCGAAAATAAATATCGTTATCGACTGCGGCATGCACAACAGAAATCTTATTTGCGGGTATTCGCCAGAATTCTTCTATATCTTTCCTGGAGGTTTCCGAGATGGTGAATATCAAATCAGCGTCACGTGCCATTTTCTCCATGATCTTGCATCTTAATTTCCTCTTAATGCCTTGCCGCAGATTATACAGCTCTGGGAAACGATACGGAATCAGATCATATACGAAAACAACGGATCCGGGCCAGAATAAGAGAGCGTCCTCATGGCTGAAGAAAATCGTCAAATCCGGGTTGATTTTCTTCAGTTCCGGCCTCAGGGCGAACTGAAGGCTTATCGTCTTCTGTGAACCGAGGAAAGGCACTCCGGGTCGCGCCGTTATCTCCTTCACACCGGGCTGAGCATCAAAATTCCCGCGGGGAAGTCCATCATGAAACAGCAAGAAAAATTCGGCGTCCGGAATAAGGCTGGGCAATCGGGGAGTCAGGGCAGAGATGAATCGTCCAATGCCCCGATGGGAATGGTCTTTGAAGCCGTCCTGGATGCCCCTGACGTCAATTGCGATTCTGTATCTCTGCTTTTTCATGGGTCGCGAATCTTTAAGGTAATTCCTTCAGTTTCAAAACGGATTTAATCAGTTGCCAGTCATTGCTATCAAATCCTCTGACAGTGGTAAGCATAAGTGCGTATGCGAAAAAGCCGACTGCAATTCTTAATAGAACGTGGATGCCGGGAATATAATGTAACACAAGAGACATCACCAATGCGGCGGCCAAGGATTTTATAAACAGCGGCAAGATTCTTCGCCAGGGGTTTAGTTTTGTGAGCAGAAGAAAAGACCAGACACCGGCGATCACCTCCGAAATCACAGTGGCCACAGCGGCTCCCCGAAAACCGAATTTCGGGATCAATAATATATTTAAGATGATATTAGCCAACGCCGCGGTGCCGGCCATGTAGGCCAGCTGCCGCTTCATGTCAAGGGCAATCAGAGCGGTACCCTGAAAAGCATTGACAAACATCAGGGCCGAGGCCCAGATCAAAATAGATAGAGCCGCAGCTCCCGGTAAATACGTCTCATCGAATAAAAAAAGGAAGATCGGCCTGGCGAGAGCGACCGCCCCGAATGCACATCCCAGACCGGTGAAAAGGAGGTATTTGAATACAGTTTTGTAGAGCTTCCCAAGAGTCTTAAAATCGGTTGCAGAAAGGAATGACAACCTCGGCAGCAGGGCGCCGGTAAACGTAGTGATAAGAAGCAGTAGCGTGTTTACAATCATATATGCGGAATTATAGAAACCCACCTGCTCATCGCCTTTCATAAAGGACAGCATAACAAAATCGGCCTTATAATAAATATTGACCAGCACTGCCGTTATGCCCAGAGGCACCGCTTTCTTGAATATCCTTAAAGCTTGCTCGATGTTGAGTTTTCCCTTGGGTTTCATGACTTTCGTCGATACGAAATAGGATGCGATAATTAATATTATCAGGGCCGAAGAAAATTGACCGACACCTATGCCGACCAGCCCGAATCCCAAGAACAGGGCTACGGCCGCCACTGAAATGTATCCCAGATGATGGATGATAGAGATTATCCCGTAGGAGAAAAATCGCTCGAAGCCGATAAGTACCGATGAGAATGAGCCCATGAGGTTGAAAAAGAACACGCCGCCCCCGAAAAGGATTAGAAGGATCTTTAGATCGGTCGGCTTTCCTGAAAAAAAGGCAAATGCCGCGATAACGGCGAATG
>CBDVBL010000197.1:0-4739 GCA_965372205.1 uncultured bacterium | reverse complement strand
GGGCATCCCCACCCGAAGTTAGCAATCCGATTTTTTTCATGACTGAAGTAATCGTCAATTCCCCATAACCACAGCCCCCAGAGCATTTATTATATCCCTGATTCAAATGGATAGTCAAGATTTTTTCCAGCAGAACTGACAGTTGTCTGAAATTTATTGGAGAATATATGGGATGTGGCGGCTCGGATGACGAGAGATTCGATTATGGCTATTATTTTAGTTAGCCGTTTTATCCTTTAATGTTCGCCATGGGGATAAGCTGTGCCACTTTTTTCGAGATTCCGACGGCATGTACCACATCGACGACCTCGGAGACGTTTTTATAGGCGAAACCAGCTTCTTCCGCCAGGCCTGAATACGAGGCGGTGCGAACCAGGATACCGTCCCGTTCCATTTTCTGCTGAAGCTCAGAGCCACGTACCTTCTTTTTAGCAGCCGCCCGAGACATCACGCGACCGGCTCCATGCAACGTCGACCCGAAGGTAAGTTCCTCGGCTTTCCTGGTTCCAACCATGAGGTAAGATCCGGTTTGCATAGAACCGCCGACCAGGACCGGTTGTCCGGTAGTCCTGAAAACACCTACCAGATTGGGATTACCCGGTCCAAACGCCCTGGTAGCTCCTTTGCGATGCACGAGGAATTTAGTTTGTTTCCCGTCAACATTATAAGTCTCGAACTTGGCTATATTATGGGCGACATCATATATGAGGTCCATGCCCATCCTCTCTGCCGGTTTGCCGAATACCCTGGCGAAGCTTTGCCTGATACCGTGAGTGATAACCTGCCTGTTGACGAAGGCAGAATTGGCGGCGCAGGCCATGGCGCCGAAATAGGCCTTGCCCTCGGGAGAGTTTATCGGAGCGCATGCCAACTCTCGATCGTTGGTGCTGATCCCGTATTTTTTCATAACGGCTCCAAAACTCTGAAGGTAATCGGTGCCTATCTGGTGGCCGAATCCCCTGGAGCCGCAGTGCACCATTACCACCACCTGTCCGGGGCGCTCGATACCAAGCAATTTCGCAGTTTCCTGATCGCAACCATCATCGAAAGTGACGCTCTGTATCTCGAGGTAATGATTGCCCGAACCAAGAGTTCCAACCTGATCGAGACCTCTCTTGAACGCTTTTTCAGAAACGGCCGACGGATCGGCACCGGGCAATTGTCCGCGTTGCTCTATATGATCGATATCGGCTTCACGGGCATATCCGTTTTTCAAGCACCAGGAGGCGCCGCCGGTCAGTAGCTCCTCAAACCCCGATCTGCCGAGTCTTACAGACCCGCTCTTCCCGACTCCGGCGGGAACCGTCAAAAAGAGTATATCCAGCAATTCTTTGATTTTCGGACGTACTTCTTCTTCAGTCAGATCGGTTTTTATCATTCTGACGCCGCAGTTGATATCAAATCCGATTCCGCCCGGAGAAATAATACCTTCATCCAGGTCGAATGCCGCCACCCCTCCTATGGGAAAGCCGTAGCCCCGGTGACCATCGGGCATGCACCAGGCATGCCGACTGATCCCCGGCAAACAGGCGACATTGGTGATCTGATTTATAACCCCCTCATCCATGGCCTGCATCAGTTTTTCAGACGCGATTATTCTGGCGGGTACTCTCATACCCTCTTTATAATCTGGCGGAATCTCCCAGATATTTTCAGCGACCTTATTCGGTTTCATTCTAATCCCCTATAGATCCAGGATCATGCTTGCAGAATACCCATCCTTATCGGTCCAGACGCGAAGATCATGATAAGTAGCCGCTTTCACGTCGGTTTTAATCATATGCTTATTATAATCAATCGGTTCACCTCTGACAACTGCTTTCAAAATAGTATTGTCGGCCGAAATATCAACATCGAACTGCGAGAGAAAGACCTTCTCAGCATCCTTGATGAATATCAGCTCGGCAATGAAATTGTATAAAAGATCTTCAATACGATGCCCTTCTACCTCCAATTTGAAGCTTTTAACCGGGTCGACGGTGGCCGGGTCGGTCATGGCGAAGAAGCAGGCTAAGGCGCAATTGGCGAATAATTCATTAGCGCTGACGCCGTAAGCTTCGAAGACGAAATCTGCCGAGGTTGTATCTTCGATAAGCTTGAATTTCGGCTTTACTGTCATCTTGTGTATCCCAGGCAGAAGACGTCAACCAGCGCCGGATTTCCGGATTGCAGGGGTCTTGCCGCTTCATAAATGGTAGCGCCTGTAGTTACGATATCATCAACCAGCAGAACCGCTTTTCCCCGGAGGGATGATCCGTCCTCGTCTGCCCGCCCGAACGCATCCCTGACATTTTCCCATCTCTGGCTTTCATCAAGCCTGGCCTGCTGTTGAGTCGGACGCACCCGTTTAAGAATCTGCGTATCCAATTCTATATGAAGAAGGTCAGCAAGACGGCGGGCCAGAATTTCAGATTGATTGAAGCCTCGCTCCCGGCTTCTCGATCTATGAAGAGGAACAGGGATAACTAAATCATATCGGTTGTCGCAGATCCTTTGCTGAAGAGAGTCAACCGCCATATCGACGAGGCGATGTCCAAGGTCAATTGCGCCGCCGAATTTGAATTGCCCCAGGCAATCCTTTAATAGCCCATCATATTCTCCCCAGAAAAATAATCTGAGTCTCTTTTTTCCTCGGCAATACTGGCAGCGATCGCCGATTCCATCCGGTCGGCCGCAGAATGGGCATATGGGACCCTCCCCCGTATTCGCTATTCGCAGCCCTTCTATGCAAGTTTCGCACAGGAGCGGATCATCGGATAAAATGTCGCCGTTACAGCCAAGGCAAAACGAGGGCGAGAGAAATTCCTTGAAATCGTTATAGAGAGACCGGGCAAATTCAGACGTTTTTTGAAGAACGTTGATCATCAGAAACTCCGGCTTTGCCTCTTCCCTTCAAATACATTATCAGATAGGCTGTGATTGAACCAACAAACAAAAGCAGTGATAGGGCCTGATTGAGCGAGAATTGCTGCCCGCCGATGGTGGCAATAATCATTGAATCCTCGTAATATCTAAAAAAATCGATCACGAAACGCCATACGGAATACAGACCGATAGTCAGCCAGAATGAGTGGCCATCGAACTTCTTAAATCTCTCGCTCCAGAGAACGATCAGCAAAATGGCCACACCAGCCACAGACGAATATAGTTGCACCGGTATGAGAGGGGTATCCGGGAAATGAAATCCGGCGGCGGAGCTCGGAGGAAATATCATTCCCGGAAGGCCATCGCCGGGTAATCCATAGCAACATCCATTTAAGAAACATCCAATTCGTGTGATTCCTATCCCCAGGGCAAACATCGGCATCATAGCGTCGGATATTCCCCAGGGTTTCAGGCGCTTGATGACAAAGAACAGGTAGGCCGACAACATCGCCAGAATAACTCCCCCCATCATGGACAGGCCCGATATCCCGACGGTTCCTCCCTGAAAAGGATTGATTATATCGAAAAGATTATCCGCGAATTCATCGAGGTGATAGATTACATAGAATAAACGCGAACCAACAATAGACGAGATAAGCACGATGAAGGATAGGTCGATTACATGTTCCGGTGGGATGCCGGCTTTGGCGGCCCGCCTTCTGGCCCAGATTATGCCGATCAGAAAAGCGATTGCCAGCATTACCCCATAGGAACGGATGAAACTTATTCCCAGAAATCCAAAGAGCTCGGGATACATCAGTACTCCTGCCAGTCGCGGTTAAAAATCAGTAAAAAGCCGATGGCCGCCCAGAAGAATACGAGCGACGATCCCCCGTAGCTCAGAAACGGCAGCGGAAGTCCCGTTACGGGCATGAGGCCCAGGCTCATACCGATATTGATCAATACCTGGAAAACCAGGATTGCAGTGAATCCGCAGGCCGCATAGCTGTAGAATTGGTTGCGAGCTTTCAAAGCCACTGCAAATCCCCTGTAGAAGAGCAGAATAAATAGTATCAGCACGATCAAACAGCCTATGAAACCGAATTGCTCCGCAAGGACGGAGAATATGAAATCGGTATGCCGCTCAGGGAGAAAGTTTAGCTTGGTTTGTGTTCCCTGCAGGAATCCCTGACCGAACAGTCCGCCGGCTCCAACTGCTATTTTCGATTGTATTATCTGGTAACCGGCGCCGCGCGGATCCTGGCCGGGATCGAGAAATGTTATTATTCGCATCTTCTGATACGCGCGGAGATTGTTCCATATCAACGGGGTAACCATTCCGATCGAAAGGTTGGCAAAAAAGAAAAACACACCCTGCCAGATACGCAGACGGGAAAGAAATATCAGTATCAAGACAATGAGGAAAAAAACCGCCCAGGATAACCAATGTAATGCGCAGATGATGCTCAGGATCGGAGTCACGATCAGGATTAACCTGTTCAACGGCATTCCGGACCAGAGGATCATGGCGAAGAACAGAGTGAAAAACACCAGAGAACTTCCAAGATCGGGCTGCAGGATAATCAGTCCCGCGGGCACGGAAATTATTGCAAGCATAATGATGATCCATTTGAATTCATCGAGCCTGGTTTTGCGGAATCCCAGAAACCTGGAAAGCGCCAGCACCACCGCCAATTTCGCCAATTCTGCCGGCTGGATATTGACCGGCCCGAGATGAAACCATCGGGACGGCGATCCTCCCGAGGACGCCTGCAAAATTACAAGCAAAAATATCGCCAGGAAATAATAAACGTATGCGAAAGCCTCGTGGACCTTTAAAGGAATAAAGAATATGACCATACAGATTACAAGCC
>CBDVBL010000196.1:0-4744 GCA_965372205.1 uncultured bacterium | reverse complement strand
AGAAGCGGAAAGGCTTATCAGAAACTCCGGAGGATCGGTTAAAACCGCCATCGTAATGCACAAGGCAGGCCTTGATAAAAGGGCCGCAAAGGCACGTCTGAGGGCCTCAGAAGGCTTTGTCCATAAAGCGATTAGACCCCCGGGGCGCCCGAGAAAACAGGCCCGGCCTTAGATTCCTCCAAGTCCACATAGAAGTTTGAAGCATTGATTTCAGTTGCAATTTGAAAAGAAAGCCAAAATTCTTTTCTAATCAACTTTTTACGCCGGCCGAAATCAACATTAAGAAGCTTTTATAGAGCAGTTTACGGGAGGCTAAAGGTAGCTATTTGCGACCGCCCATGGAAAAGTATATCGAAATAACCGACGACGATCTGGCCGAAATCTCCGAGCCAACCGAGAAGTGGGTGGCTGATGTTTTCAACCAGTTTATAAAAACCGTCAAAGCCAAACTTGTTTATCCTGCATCATCAAAACTACCACAGCAGTTCAGAGATGAACTTTTTGCCGCGCTCACCAGGTTGCTTGCCGAGATTGAAGAAATTGTATTCAAAATCGACGCTGATTCCATCTTTCATAAAGATCGCGTGATTTACAAAGCTAAAGGCAAAACTGAAAATTTCGCCCATCCCTTTTTTCGTGACGGGATCGTTGAATTCGGATTCAAAAACGGATTAACAATTGAAGAGCTTGAGGAATTTGTTAATATAACCTCCCGGATGATGCGATCGGTTCTGGTGGATGACGATCTGGCAACTCTTCTCTGGGAGGCCGGATTCGAGCATATTTCCTATGAGCTGATGGATGATTTTCTGGATCTTGAGACATTCGAATACGGAACCGACGATATAAAGACCGGCAAGTCGCCATCGAAAGATGATATCGGAAAGCTCTACGAAAACGAGATAAATATAAGCTTTACGAATGAAGATTATGATCTCGACTCGGAGAAGAATAAATCGAAAAAGCGACCCGGAGGCTATGGCAATGTTGAAAACAGGGTCGCTGATTTCATAAAAAATATAGCAGAATATGATGAAAGCGATAAAGCGGCCATCGCCGAGGTTCTGTCGGCTGAAGCTTCTTTCAACTTCATTAAATATGCCGTGGACATATCGTTTGAGATTCTTGGTTTTGAGACGGACAATGCCGGCTATAATGAGTCGCTTGATCTGATTGCAAAGGTTGGTAACGATTTTATCAAGGCCGGTGATTTCAAGTCGGCTATGATCGTTCTGGAGAGAACCCGGGAACTGGAGCAAGTTCTAAAGAATCTCGGCGATCCCAAACGAGATAGGATAAGCGAATTTATTGAGCGCTTTGCGGCATCCGAGAGGATCAGGGATGTTGTTGAAGTCATGAATAAATCAAATGATATCGTATATTCGGATGTTACAGACTATCTAAAGATGCTTCCCTGGCAGGCCCTCGATTCCTTCTTATGGGCTCTGGGCGAATTAAGTCATTATCCTGCAAGACGAGCATTTTGCCATGCACTCGAAAGCCTGGGGATGGAGCATATTGAAATCCTGGGTAAAGGCACCGAGAACCCAAGGTGGTATGTAGTTCGCAATGTAGTCTCGATACTCGGAAGGACAGGGAATCCCGAGGTTCTGGACTATTTTAAAAGAACAATCAAGCATTCCGATCTAAGAGTCCGTAAGGAAACCGTAATTTCAGCCTCCAGGATTAATACACCGGAGGCAGCAGATTTCCTTATAGTAGCCCTGAATGACGAAGATGAGAAAATTCAGACGCTGGCTCTCAAGGAGCTTGTAGCCAAAAAAATCGATAAGACCTTCGGTACTATTCATAGGATAATTATGCATAAGAGCTTCAAAAATCGTTCAGCGGAACAGATCAAAGAATTTCTGGAGGGATTTGCAGTTCTCGGAGGCCCTAACGCATTTGAGCCCTTGAAGAAGATTATAAAGCGCAGGACGTTGCTGACCACTGAAAAGGATAAGCGTCTGAAGAACTATGCTGTTCGCGCCCTGGGGTTCGTTAACGAGATTGAGGCAATTCGATTGCTGGACAAGATTTCCAAATCGAGAAACCGGGCACTGGCGGATACGGCCAGACGGACCTCAAAAAGAAAGTCGATGGGAGATACCCTTGTTTAATCGCTCCGTTGAGGATATTAAGAAAAGACAGAAGGATCTTGAGGCTTCTCTGGAGCATTTGGGCCACCAGCTGGTGAGCGTTCTTTTCGCGACCTTTAAGGTTGCGACGATGTACGAACCGAATAACAATCGCTATCTCGATCAGAGCGGCAAGCTACGAGCCGTCATTGATAAAATATTCGAAGAGGAACCCGATTTTATCCTTGCAACGAAGGGGGGTTACCTCTACCTATCCGACGTCCGGCTCAAAGCCGATCGTGACAGCGACGCCGCTTCCACACATTTCCTCGAGACCTGGCCTGCGCTTGGGCTATCCGGATTCTCTTTCTGCCAGGGTCTGGACCCACGAGAGCTTGATAAGTTTGTATTTTTCATCAGTGGTTTTAAACCGGGTGAAGATAGAGATCAGAATTATCAGTCTATCAAGCAACGGTTGGACGATCTTCAGATAGAGAAAATCACTTTAATAAAATATTTGCCGGAGGATGATAAACCGGATGATGACGAGGAGAAGAACAAGATTCGGGCAAGAGCCAGGAAGACCTTCTTTTCGGCCCTGGCGGTGGTTCAAAGCAACGCTAACCAGGCGCGCAATCAGGGCAGCATAAACATCGCCAAAACCAAAAGGGTAGTACAAGGTCTTATTGATATAATTATCGAAGATGAAACCGCGCTTATCGAAATGACTACATTGAGGAATTTTGACGATTATACTTACATTCACTCGGTTAATGTCTGTGTTCTTTCGCTGGTGCTCGGATATCATCTCGGGTTGGATCGCAGAAGGCTGTCTCATCTGGGAGTAGGCGCCCTGCTGCACGATATAGGCAAAACCAGACTTCCCATCGATCTTGTTAATAAGCCGCAGACATATAACGAATACGACTGGCAGATGATGAGAAAGCATCCTGTATATGGCGTCAAATTTCTTTATAAGACCAGGAGTGTGGAGGAGACCACGGTGCAAGCATCGACCGTCATTTTCGAGCATCATATCGGATACGATGGTTCCGGTTACCCGGAGCTTCTCAATAGAAGAAAACCGTCACTTTACGCTCGTATTGTAGCCATTGCGGATACATACAACGCCATGACGTCCGGGAGGGTCTATCATCGAGAAAAGTATCTGCCGGATCAGGCTATTTCCAACATGATTAACCGTATAAGCAAATCATATGATCCTATTCTGATGAAGGTGTTCGTAAACTCTATTGGGATTTACCCGGTGGGGACTGTCGTTGCCCTGTCGTCCAAAGAAATAGGTATCGTTGCCCGCAATAAACCCGAGGACCCCGAGCATCCTGAGGTCAAAGTCATAGGTGATGATACCGGACTTTTCGACATCAGCGAGGTCAAGGTGATCGATCTCTCCGAAGAAAGCGGAATTTCCATAACCAGGATGATAGACGGCGAGAAATATAATATTGACAACGCAGACTACCTGCACACCGGCTGATCACCACTTTTAGAGACTTTCAACCTCATTTGCTATAGTTTCAATATTCACATTTTTAATAACAGGATTGACAAATTCCATCCTGTCCCAAATATATTTTATCCGTGACGGCTATTGAGAATTTAGATAGCTCTTTTCGAAAGATCGGCGAAAAGACGAGGTTTTCCGAAAATACCTCTCTTATAATCATATCTTGTATCGTTGGGGTTTCGACCGGCCTGGGGGCTGTACTGTTCCGCTGGCTGATTCTGACCTTCAGAGATTTCTTTTTTGGTCATGGAATCAACTGGCTGATACCCTTAGTCCCTATGGCAGGAGGACTCTTCGTCGGCCCGATTGTTTATTTTTATGCCTCAGAGGCCAAAGGGCATGGTGTACCGGAGGTTATGTCGGCCGTCGCCCTGAAATCCGGTGTTATAAGAGCTCGTGTGGCGGTGGCCAAGGCTGTGGCTTCGGCGATCTGCATAGGCTCCGGAGGCTCCGCGGGAAGAGAAGGCCCTATAGTGCAGATCGGAGCAGCTGTCGGGTCGACTGTGGGTCAGCTTTTCAAGCTGTCGGGGGATAGGGTTAAGATTCTGGTGGGATGCGGCGCCGCCGCCGGTATCTCCGCCATATTTAACGCCCCCATAGCCGGTGTCATCTTCGCCCTGGAAGTTATTCTGGGTGATTTTACCATCAGGACATTCTCCCCGGTGATTCTCTCATCGGTTTTATCATCGGTTGTTTCTCGCGCTATATTGCGGGATCAACCGGCCTTCATAGTCCCGCCATATCAATTGGTTTCGGCCTGGGAGATACCCCTCTATATATTGTTGGGCGGCTTTGCAGGTATTGTAGCGGTGATATTTACTAAAACCCTTTATATGTCGGAGGATTTTTTCGACCATAAAGTAAAAATCCCCGGCTATCTGAAACCGGCTCTCGGAGGGCTGCTGCTCGGGTTTACCGGTCTTATAGCAGTTAAGCTGAATTACGCAGGTTTTGCCCTTCTATCGACGCCAGCCATCTTCGCCGACGGTTATGAGGCAATAGGCTCTGTGCTGGGCGGAGGCGGAATCTGGCTTACACTTCTGGCTTTGGTCGTCCTGAAAATTCTGGCTACAAACCTCACTCTCGGTTCGGGCAATTCCGGGGGGATTTTTGCGCCCTCTTTGTTTATGGGCGCTAT
>CBDVBL010000195.1:0-4749 GCA_965372205.1 uncultured bacterium | reverse complement strand
GGATAACTTAAAAATCCAATAACTAAATGAGTATCGCCGGGAAACAGGAGGTCCGTATGCATCCGGATGATACAAAAAAAGAAGGAATATCCGATAACCAGCTCGTCAGGATTGGAACGGAAAAAACGGCTCTCAATCTTCATGCAAAGGTAACAGATAAGGTGAATGCCGGAGAAATTCTGGTTGTCAATTCATTCGCGGAGAATCCTGTCAACCGGCTGATGAAGAAAGGCAAACCTATAACGCATGTATCGGTGAAAAAGAACTGATGTTATTAGAGGCGATAATAATCATAATTAAGGTAGTGGCAATCTATATTGCTCTTCTGACAGCCATCGCCTATTCCACTTATTTCGAACGTAAGGTGGTGGCCCGTATTCAACATAGAATCGGGCCAAATGTAACCGGCCCATTCGGCCTTTTGCAGCCGATCGCCGACGCCGTGAAAATGCTGATGAAAGAAGAGATAAGACCCGCACTCGCAAGCCGGTTTTTTTATCTGGCCGCGCCGGTATTGTCCTTTGTAACCGCCTCCATGGCCATAGCGGTCATACCGATAGGCGATTGGATAAATATTGGCGGCCAGCGGATACAGCTCATTATTTCCGATTTAAATATCGGTATTCTGTATATTCTGGCGGTTACTTCGCTGGGCGTCTACGGGATAGTTCTGGCTGGATGGTCATCCAATTCGAAATATTCCCTGCTGGGCGGATTGCGAGCTACGGCCCAGATGATCAGCTATGAGGTATCGCTGGGATTGGGATTGATAGGAGTATTGCTATTGAGCCAGACATTCTCCATAGCGGAGATTGTCAGACAGCAGTCCGGTTCTATTTTCAACTGGTACATATTCAAGCAGCCGGTGGCCTTTTTCGTATATTTTATATCGGCCATGGCGGAAACGAATCGAAATCCGTTCGATCTTCCGGAAGCGGAATCGGAACTGGTGGCCGGTTATCACACGGAATACGCGGGCATGAGTTTTGGCGTATTTTTCCTGGCCGAATACGCCAATATGATAACCGTCTCCGCCATCGCCGCCAGTATGTTTCTTGGCGGCTGGAACGGCCCGATCTTGCCGCCGGTAATCTGGTTTGTTATTAAAGTTATAATGTTCATGTTCATATATGTCTGGGTGAGAGGGACACTGCCCAGGTTCAGGTATGACCAGCTGATGAGATTCGGATGGCTGGTTTTGTTCCCCATAGGAATATTGAATGTCATGATTACGGCGCTGATTCAAGTATTGTAGGAGTTGAATTTTAGATGTGGCAGACTTTCAAATCGGTTTTTTTTGCGATACCAAAGGGACTTTCGATCACCTTTTGTTACCTTTTCAGGAAACCGGTTACGGAGCAATACCCTAAGACCAAGCCCAAATTCGAGGATCGTTACCGGGGATTGCATTATCTGGCCCGATATGATGACGGCACCGAGCGGTGCGTATGTTGCGGCCTGTGTGCAGCCGCCTGTCCGGTGGATTGTATATATATGGAGCCGGCGGAAACAGAGGATGGTATCCGATACGCCGAAGTCTACGAAATAAACGAGCTGAGATGTATCTTCTGCGGCATGTGCGAGGAAGCCTGCCCTGAGGAAGCTATTTTTCTCGGCCATGAGTTCGAGTTCTCATCCTATAATCGCGATGATTTCATTTATACCAAGGAAATGCTTCTTGCGAATTTCGATAAGATTGAAAAAGACAGGGTGGCCAAGAAGATCAAACCGTTTATCCGCAAGGAGAGACAAGAATTCAAAAAACCTGCTGCGCCGATCGGACATTAGTTTAGAGGAAGAATTGAGAAAAGTTATTAGAATAGAATTGAATACGCTGGATGTCGCACAGTCTAGCGGAGTATCGGCATGATTATATTTTTTGTTCTTGCAATTATCGCTGTTTTCGGCGCCGTGATGGTGGTGACGCAGAAAAGCCCCGTAGCATCCGCCATATATCTGATATTGGTGATGTGCTCGCTGGCGGGCCTGTTTGCACTCATGGGAGCGCTATTCCTGGCGGCTTTCCAGGTCATAGTCTACGCCGGCGCGATCATGGTATTATTTCTTTTTGTTATCATGCTTTTGAATTTACGCCGGGACGAATTCGGCCACGACACCCGGATTATTCAGAAATATCTCGGTTTTGCGTTCGCTCTTTTAATCCTCATTCAGGGCGTCTTCATCCTGGGCTGGGCAATGAAAGATTTCTCGGCGGATGATAGCAGCATAAGTACGATCCATTCGGACATGATCCCGTCTGATACCACCTTACAAGAAGACTACAGCTCGGCGGAATCGGTTGCCGAAACCCTGTTTACGAAATTCGCATATCCGTTCGAGATAACGTCGGTTTTGCTGCTGGCCGCCATAATAGGAGCGGTTGTTATCGCCCGGAGGAAGCAGCCGGGACGGGACGAAGGAGAGGAAAACTGATGCCGTCGCTCGAATATTTTGTCATTCTATCCGCCGTCCTATTCTGCATAGGCGTCTGGGGCGTATTGAAATCCCGAAACGCCATCGTGATCTTCATGGCCATAGAACTAATGCTAAACGCCGTAAATTTATCGCTGGTTGCGTTTGCCAGTAATATCAAGACTATACTGGCCAGATTTATCCAGACGGTTCCGGTCGATCAAATATCAGATCTTGTCAGGACTTCTACGGCGTCAGGTCAGGTAATCGTGATTCTCGTTATGACTGTTGCCGCCGCCGAGGCCGCGGTGGGGCTGGCGATAATTATTTCTATTCACCGCATGAAAGACTCGGTCAACGTGGATGATGTCAATATCATGAAGTGGTAATGGATAGTGGAAGAGCAGATTAAAACGTTAGTGAGGCTGGTGCCGGTATTCCCGCTGCTTGGCTTTTTGATCAACGGTCTCTTCAATAAAAGACTGACGGGAAAATCATCCGGAATCATCGGCTCAGGATGCATATTCATATCGCTTGTGCTCTCCACCTGGGCCTTCTTCCTGCTGACAGGATTGCCCGAACATGCAAGATCTATCAGTTCCTCCTGGTTTGAATGGGTGGTTTCCGGTTCTTTCTCAAGCGGTTTCTCGTTTCTCTACGATCCTCTCTCGGCTGTCATGATGCTTGTCGTTACCGGCGTGGGTTTCCTGATACATGTCTATTCGATCGGGTATATGCACGGCGACGGTGGATATTCACGCTACTTTTCATTCTTGAATCTCTTTACCTTCGCCATGCTTGCTCTGGTCATGGCCGACAATCTGCTTTTACTTTATCTCGGATGGGAAGGAGTCGGGCTTTGCAGTTATCTTCTGATAGGCTTCTGGTTCCATAAGAAATCAGCAGCCGATGCCGGCAAAAAAGCCTTCATAGTCAACCGCGTCGGTGATTTCGGGTTTGCACTCGGCATATTCCTGCTTTTCTGGACTTTTGCCTCAGCGGGACACCCTACAATAAATCTCTCGGAGATCAGCGGCCTGGCGCCGGAGATTCTGGTGGGCGGCGGAATTGTCACCGTAATCACGTTGCTGCTATTCCTGGGAGCCACGGGCAAATCGGCACAGATACCGCTATATGTCTGGCTTCCCGATGCCATGGAAGGCCCCACGCCGGTTTCGGCCCTGATACATGCGGCGACGATGGTTACCGCGGGTGTCTATATGGTCTGCAGGCTTTCGGCGGTATTTGTTCTGGCGCCCGTTACCATGATGGTGATCGCCATTGTGGGGGCTGTTACGGCGCTATATGCAGCCACGATCGGTACCGTGCAGAATGATATTAAAAGGGTTCTGGCTTATTCCACTATCAGCCAGTTAGGGTATATGTTTCTGGCCTGCGGGGTGGGGGCTTTTGCGGCCGGGATTTTCCATCTTATGACTCATGCGTTTTTTAAAGCGCTTCTTTTCATGTGCGCCGGTTCGGTTATGCATGCGCTGGCCGGCGAACTCGATATGCAGAAAATGGGCGGGCTTAGAAAATATATGCCGATTACATTCTTCACAATGTTCGTCGGCACCCTGGCGATCTCAGGTGTGCCGCTGTTTTCAGGATTCTTTTCCAAAGACGAGATACTTTATAAGGCCTTCTCGTCGGAGCATGGCAGCGTAATCCTCTGGGCCATCGGTCTAATCGCGGCATTGCTGACCGCTTTCTATATGTTCCGCCTTCTGTTTCTGACTTTTTATGGGAAGTCCCGAATGAATCCCGATGTGGAAAAGCATGTTCACGAATCACCCCGCGTCATGACCGTTCCGCTGATGATACTGGCGGTTCTCGCTCTTATCGGCGGATATATCGGTTTGCCGCACGCTCTTGGCGGAGGAGCCTGGTTCGAGGAGTTTCTCAGCCCGGTTTTCGCATCTACCCATGAAGCCGCGGACGCTGCCGGCCGTCAATCTTATTCTATTGAATATCTGCTCATGTTAGCTTCGATTGTAGCTGCGGGAATCGGCATACTGATGGCTTACAGGTTCTATATAACCGATCCTGAAAGGCCGAAACGCCTGGCGGAGAGATTTAATGGTCTATATAATGCAGCTTTAAATAAATATTACGTTGATGAGTTTTACAATGCTGTTATCGTCCAGCCCATGATTGCCGCTGCATCGTTCTTCTGGAGGGTAACCGATATTATGATCGTTGACGGTATCGCCAACGGCTCGGCCAGGATGATCGGATGGTTTTCGGGGAAATTTCGTTTCGTTCAGACCGGATTATTTAGAAACTACGCGCTGTTTTTCGTATTCGGCGTGGTAGTTCTTCTGGGGTTTGTCATTC
>CBDVBL010000194.1:0-4752 GCA_965372205.1 uncultured bacterium | reverse complement strand
CTTTTTTTGCGAGTCTCGATTTGATCCTGGCGGCTTTTTTCCCGTGGATGATTCCTTTTCGTGCGGCCCTGTCGAGCGCACTGGCAGCCGCTTTAAGATTGGCCGACCTTTTCTCAGGATCTTTCTCGGATTGCGTAGCTTTAATGGCGCCGCGAATCGCCGTTTTCATCGGTCGATTTCTCTGGCGGGCCTTTTCCGCGGTTTTCATCCGTTTTGCGGCCGATTTGTGTTTGGGCAATCAAATCTCCTTTTCGATAAATTCAAACAAAACATAATAGCCTGTTGAAATAAATTGTCAATCGAAAAAAAATCCTTTCTAAAAAAAACGGGACGATTTTCACTGGCTACCGTTATATCCCGTATTCTGGGTCTTTTGCGGGAGGCATCATTTGCCGCGGTGTTTGGAGCCACAGGCGGTATGGACGCCTTCGTGGCGGCCTTTCGGATACCGAATCTTCTCCGCGACCTTTTCGCCGAGGGTGCTCTTTCCGCCGCATATGTTCCGGTATTCACGGACAGGTTGAAAAAAGATGGGGTGCAGAAAGCCTTTCTAATTACATCCTCGATATTCTCCATTCTCCTGGTCGTTTTGGGGATCATTGTGGTTCTCGGTGTAGCTCTGGCGCCATATTATATACGGTATTATGTCTCCGGTTTCGATGATCCCGCCAGACTCGAACTCACTATAAAGCTGACCCGGATCATGTTCCCTTTTATCCTGTTGGTGGCGTTTGCCGCAGTGAGCATGGGGACCTTAAATGCCCTGGGCCGGTTCGGCGTCCCCGCCCTGGCGCCGGCGATGTTTAATGTCATCATGATTCTATCGGCCCTCTTCGTTTCGAATTATCTCGATCCTCCCATTATTGCTCTGGGTATTGGCGCTGTATTAGGCGGGGGAGGTCAATTTATTGTCCAGCTCCCGCAGCTTTTGCGGACTGGTTACAGATTCCGATTTAGACTCAAATTCAAAGAGGAACCGGTAAGAAGAATACTGAAGCTTATGTTGCCGGCGGCCATGGGAGTGGCTGCCTGGCAGGTTAACGTGGTAGTGGCTACGGTGATTGCCTCTTTTCTGGCCGTGGGAAGCATATCCAGCCTCTACTATGCACTGCGTCTCGTGCATTTTCCGCTGGGCGTTTTCGGGGTGGCGCTGGCTGCCGTCTCTTTGCCGGAAATATCCGCTCTGGTTTCCTCAGGCGATATCAAAGGCGCTGCTGCAACTCAGCGATACTCATCGAGGATGGTGATTTTCCTGTTGATGCCCTCGGCAGCGTATCTGATGGGCGCGGCGGAGGCTATCGTTTCGCTGGTATACCAGAGAGGCAGTTTCAATTGGGCCGATACAGTTGATGTTGCCATGGCTCTGCGGGCTTATGCCATAGGGCTGGTCTTCTTTGGACTGGTGCGGGTAACGGCCCAGGTGTTTTATGCATTTAAGGATACTGCAACTCCGGTTAAGATATCGTTTGCCGCGGTGGGCGTTAATATTGTTCTAAGCCTGCTTCTGATGGGGCCATTGAAATTCTCAGGGCTGGCGCTGGCGACATCGATTGCGGCTCTGGTGAACTTTTCGCTTTTATACTATCATTCCGGAAGAAAAGCGCCGAGGCCCGATAGGTTAGGCCTGGCACGCTATGCCTTTAAAATATCGGTATCAGCAGTTTTATCCGGCCTGATTTCTTTTGGAATCGTGAAATACTTTCAGTCGCCGGAAGGTTTCGGCGAATTTCAGGTAGCGCTTGCCGCTGTTTTATGCTCAGCCGTCGGAGCCGGGCTGATATACCTGATAATGTGCGTCATATTCAAGATCGATGAGTTGAAACAGATAAAGAAATCATTCTTCGGGGGGAAATAGATATCTCGCCCCAGAAGTGAGGTAGTTTGAACGAGTTTCTTTCAGAAAATAATTTTGTGGGATGGTTTTACGATGGCTAAGATTGCGGTAATTCAGACTGCGTTCCCGGGGGATGTTGTTCTTTCAACGCCTGTATTTGAGGCTTTAAAAGATCGATTTCCGGGCTGCGAAACAGTCGCAATGGTCAGGCCGGAATCGATAACATTGCTTAAGAGCAATCCTTATTTAGATGGTGTTTTATCGTTTGATAAGTATGGAGCCGACAAGGGATTATCCGGACTGATAAGGACAGTTGCCAGATTGAAGGGCTGCGATAAGGCGATCATTATTCAAAGGCACCTGCGGTCGGCAATCGTAGCTTACCTGGCGAGAATTCCAATACGCATTGGCTATAGTAATTCAAGTACCCGGTTTCTTTATACGGATCGGGTCGAATATCATGCTAATAAACACGAAGTACTGAGATGTCTTGATTTGATCGGATTTAGCGATATCAGCAACCGGTATAGGCCGAGGATCTTTCTTGACGATGAGGCAAAGCGTAAAGCTGAAGATCTCCTCCGATCTGCGGATATAAGAAATGATTTCGCGGTAGTGGCTCCGGGGTCAATATGGCCCACGAAACGATATCCTTATTTTCCGGGATTGATTCATATGATCAATGAGGAAATTGGCCTGCCGGTGGTTCTCATCGGAGGCGAGGCCGATGTTCCAATAGCGAGTGCGATTGCAGAATCATGCAAGAAGATGCCGCACGATCTGACGGGCGAGACGAATCTGTTGGAATCGGCTGCGGTTATCTCACGAGCCAAACTCGCAGTCACCAACGACTCCGCGCCCGCGCATATAGCTGCGGCAGTTGATACGCCGGTCATTGCTATTTTTGGCCCAACAGTACAGAAGTTTGGGTTTTCACCCTATTCGGAAAAATCGTCTGTGGTGGATATTGGCGAGCTATACTGTCGTCCCTGTACTACCCACGGTTCTGCCCGTTGCCCGCAGAAACATTTCCGGTGTATGCTCGAATTGCAGCCTGCTATAATTATTGAGGCTGCGAAGTCATTGCTCAGGTGATGATTTTAGAAGTGATTGAGTCAATCTTAGTTTTTGTTGCGCCTCCGGGAAATCTGGCTTTATTGCGATAGCTATCCGGAAAGCTTCCACCGCCTCTTCAAATAGGCCGACCTTGCCGAGGGTTAATCCAAGATTATAATACGCCAGGGCATTATCGGGATCGAGTTCGATTGATTTTTGATAGGCGGCCAGCGCCTGACGATATAGCCTGTTCTGGTCGTATGCCAGCGCCAGATTGATCCAGCCGTCAGGATAGGCGGGAAGAAACTCGGTCGTCTTCTTAAAGAGCGTAAGCGCCGAATCCATCCGCCCCCGCTGTACTGTCAGTAGCCCCAGTTCATAGTATGCCAGGCCGAGCAATCTCTCCGGTTTATATCCGTACGGTGTCTGTGAGCTATATATGGTTGAAAGATCGTATTTTTCGATGATGCTGCGGGCTGCACTTTCAATAATTAACCGGAATTCGCTTTCAGCGGAATCCGGAATTCCCCGTTCCGACATCATCTTTCCCTTGAAGTAATGACCGGGGAGATAATTCGGGAAGATAACAGTCAGGCTATCGGCAACCCTGAAAGCGCTGGCGTCATCCCTGAGTATCCGCAATGCCAGGATCTCGTTGACATATGCTTCCAGATACTGCGGAGATTCTGCGGTCGCTATGCGAGCCCGGCGGAGTGCGCTTTCGGAATCGCCCTGCAACCTATCCAGCACCGAGAGGTTGTTGTGTGCCTGAGCCGAACGTTTGCATTTGTCGATTTCCAGAAGAAATTCGCGTCGGGCGTTTTCGAAATCAAGCCTGCCAAAATATATGATTCCACGGTTCAGATGCGCCGATGGTACGCAGTGAGCAAGCCGGATGGCTTTTTCGTATTCGTCCAGGGCTCTATCGGGCATCCTTTTTTTAAGATATACGTTGCCGAGCGAAAAGTGTGACATGGCGAAACTACTATGGGATATGCCGAATAAGTCGATGTTGGTCAATGGCAAGAGAATCAAAAGAGCAATGCAGATGGCTATCAGGGTCTTAAAATCCCTCAATTTTATCTTCTCTACAATTCCGAACAGGGCGGAAGAGGCCAGAATTATCACCAGCGGAAGCACTGGCAGCCGGAATCTACTGGTAACGAAAAAGGCGACCACGGTAAGCATGTAGGCTATTATGAAATATCCAATTATATGGTATATCTTTTCCCTTCGAAATATGCTTACGAGTCCTATGATCGAGAGCGGAGAGATGATGAAGAACAACGGTGGAAGGATCCTGGTTATGGAGGCAAACCGTCTGAAAAAATAGAGGTTCTGGTTATTGGAAATCTCATAGGAGTTCCAGAAGTAGCTTAATTTTTTGAAAATCAGCCCCAGCCATCTCACGGGATATTCATCGATAAATCGTAGAGCGCGCCGGTAATAGAACGCCGATACCTCGGACGGCTTCATATTCTGACCCAATCTGGCGGTTTCAAGCTTAGCGAGGTATTCGCAATCTGCGTATTGCCAGGTGGCTCCGAATTCGGGCATTACTGCTGTAGCCCCGGTAGCGTGCACGTTATTGCCTATGTAGAAATTAATTCCTCCCTGGGAAGCTATCAACACCAGATCGTCACCCACGATGATGTTCCGCAGGGTCACCGGCAGAATGAAAATCAAGCATCCGATTGTCAGCAGCGTAAATCTCGCTAAGACCCATTTATATTTTCTGCCGAAGACGACAAACATCCAGACCGCTATTACCGGCCAGATGACCAGATAGTTGGGACGGGTAATGGCGGCCAATCCCAGAATCATTCCTGCAATAAAAAACCATTTCATGGTGGTTTTTTCCG
>CBDVBL010000193.1:0-4757 GCA_965372205.1 uncultured bacterium | reverse complement strand
CCTGTAAAATTCTGGTGGTTTCCGCTGACCGATCGGTACAGTGCGATCACACCGAGCCGGAAAAAGAAAAGTCAATGCTGAAATCCAAACGTCCCCAAGGGGATTTGAACCCCTGTCGCCGCCGTGAAAGGGCGGTGTCCTAGACCAGACTAGACGATGGGGACATCAGCCGAGGCGAATATAGCAAAGATCTGCAGCCTGTCAACGCTTTTGTTGGGAGGAAAGAAAACTTGAATCTGCGCAATCACTTATGTCACCGTGTTTATCAATATTCTACTCTGGCAACGACCGTATTCAGGATGCCTCTGAAACCATGATCCGATAGAATCAAAATTCTATCACCCGTTCTTTCACTTTGTCTTCCCAGAGATCTATCAAGACCGATAGAACATCTTCAGCCTTTAATTCGCGCATGCACGAAATAGACCGACAACTTCGCCCCGCGTCCGGGCAGCAGTATATTTTGCCTTCTGGCGGCGAGCATGATGTTTTTTTCATGACTGCAATGTTTTGACCCCTCAGAATGGCGATCAGACGCGGATTGGTCGGTCCGAATATGGTGAGGCTTTTAACGCCTGTAGCTTCGGCCACGTGGGTGCCGAAGGAATCGACGCCGAAATGCAGCTGAGCCCCGGCTATTAAGGCTGCCGATTCATCAAGTGCGAGTTTGCCGGCGGCGTTGCACCCATGCATTCTGATTATCCCCTCGATCCTGGAGATTCCTGCAAAATCGCTCCGCCCCCCTATAAAAACGGGAATCAAACCCGTTTTGGACGCGAAATAATCCACAACGTAGGCGAAATTCTCGATGCCCCAGCTTTTCGCCTCCCAGCCGCCAAGGGGTTGAACCGTAAAATAATTCGAGCTCCCAAATTCCAATACACATCTTTCCATCGCCATTCTCAACTGGTCCTCAGAAACCTGAATTGTTGGAATAAAACTTTCAATATCCTTAACGAAGATTCCCAACGGCTCCAGGAGCGTGAGCTTCTTTCTGGTCAAAGACTCGTTGAAATCATAGGGGTATTCATAATGGTATAAAAAACCGAATCCCTGGCTGTTTCTACCAACTCGGAACGGAATCCCGGCCAGAAAACACGTCACCGTAGTAAACGCATGTCCGGAATCATCAATACATACGTCGAATTTCCCTTTCCTGAGTTTGGCGATAATGCGATCATGCGTTCCCATCCGTGCCAGATCAATCAGCATTCTAATTCCCGTTTTCTCGAAATCATCATAACATATCACGTCGTCAATATCTCTATTGAGGGCAGCCAGATTCCGGTTGTATTCTTTTACCCAGCATGTGATCTTCGAACGGGGGAATTCTCTTTTAAGCGCCAGAATCGCAGGGAAATTCAGGATTAAATCCCCTCTGAATGCCAGACATATATACAATATCTTTACTTCGCCATTCTCCTCAGAGATAAACTCGGGCCGACCTATCCGGATAAACGGATTGACCAAAACAATCCCCAAAAGATGAATACAGAATTTTATGACGGCCGTCAGTGACGTCCTGATTCTAAATCTCAGTAATTTCAGATTCATCTCACGAGGCCCAGGTTTTTAAAAGACAGGCCGGATACTTTCAGCCACCGGTCCATCAATAATAATCCCCCGAAACCTATGATTCCGACTATGGCCAGATTAACAACCGGAGCAGCATTAAGAAAATCGCTGCTAATCAGGTTTGTCACCTGAAACAGGGTAATTGAAACGGCCGCACAAATAAAGCCCTTACCTATAATGATAACGTCTGCCCTGGAATACCGCAGTTTTCCGCGTGTCACTAAATAGATTTCCATGAGGCCAAAACTGATGATGAACATAGCAACCGTCCCTCCTCCGATAGCCAGAGCCCAGTTGTATTTGATGAAGAAAAATCCTATCAGGCATTTAGCGATTAATGACAATATCCTCACGAAAATCAGATATCGCCAGGATCTTAAAGCATACAACATCTTCAGCTGAATAAAGAACACCGCGGGGAATATGATCCCCATGAGATAATATTTCAGGACCTCGACTGTCATTATTCTCGACTCAACCCCGAATTTCCCTCGTTCAAACAGAAGCGACACCAGTTCATTGCTGAACATAATCAAGTATACAGCAATCGGGAAAATCAGCATGACACATACCGCAATAGCCTTATGATACAATGCAGTGGACTTATCACTCCGGCCCTCGGAAATATGTTCCGTCAATGATGGAAATATGGCAGCTCCCATTGAAAAGATAAGAATTCTGATCGGTGCCATACTCAGAATTACCGCATAGCTATTGGCCGATACATATCCGCTGCTAAGCATATTGCCGGCCAGATACCGATCAAACGGATCAATCACCAGGCCGACACTTTCAACGAGAATAATAATGCTAAGGTATTTCAAAAAGCCCGACGAATTAAAATACGAAATTTTGGACTTTTTCTTCCCCTTATTGAAAAGAATAAATGAAGGAATTGTCACGATCAGCAGCTGGGCAAGCAACCCCAGCAGCCATGCCATTATATATGCCGGTGAACCGATATTGGGAAAAAGCGTTATCAGGATAAGTATAACTATGATATTGAATCCCAGCATCGTTAAGGCGGGAAATAGAAAATTCTTATTAAGGTGCAAGAGGCTTCTAAAAACACCTTCATAAGTCCGGAAAGGTATCGCCAGGCAAAAGAACCTGCCATATTTTATGACCATATCCAATTTGGATTGTTCGAGGCCCGGCATAAATAATCTACAGATATCGGGTAGCAGGAAAAATATCATCAATGATATTAAGAGAGTAACAACCGTATTTACCTTCAGATACGGGGATCTGAGAATATTATAATCCAGTCCGGAATATTTTTTTTGCTCCTGCAGGAAAGGAATCCCTGCCGATGGAATCGCCAAGAAGAGAATAGTCCCTACCATCATCGGTATGGCCATTGAAATAAGCAGAATATCATAGTCGCCGCTGGTGCCAAGAAAATTCGCAATTATCATTTCCCGCAAGAGTCCAAGACCCTGAGATGATATCGCGATAATCGCAATAATCAAGGAAGCCTGCTTGATGTCTTGCCTGACAAACGAAATAGCCATGTCGTTATCTGATTATCTTATAAATGCAGTCTCGGACTTGATTCACGATGGTCTCTCCCTCCCGAATACGGAGATCAGAATCCCCGGGCTTTTGCATTATAATGACCAAAAATTCACTTTTGAATTCAATCTTCATTAACATAAGAAAATTTAATATATTAAGCCCCTATCCAATTGCAACTGTTTTATACTCATTTCCTGAGACGGGGTTGCCAAATAAGAATTCCCCTGAATCGTGGATAGAATCCGGAGGCCAGGTTCCTATAACCCCTCCACTTATGATCTGGTTATAAATACTGATATCTTGGATATAGCCGATGCCGTGGAACTTGCGAAGCTCGGCTATGGCAAGAAAAGGAAATATCTATTCAGACAGGAGCTGTTCGGCCTAAGGAATCACTGCTTTAAGCCTGTTTAATTCAGCTAAGGCATCCTGCACGCTCGGGATTTCCTCATCGGCATCTTTCAGAACCGCCAATAGACGATTGAGCGCTTCCCTCTGAGCCGTTGCTTGACCCATACCCTTATAAGCGTCGGCCAGTGTCATCAGGGACAGAGGATAATTCGGGTTGTCTTTTAGAGATTCCATCAATACGGATACGGCATTTTCAGGCAATTGGGCCATTACATATGTTTCAGCCAGGAGATAGGCATAATATTGCCTGTAAGGAAGTCTTATTTCCGGTAATGCCTTTTTATAAAGAGTTATTGCCTTATCATATTCGCCCTTGGCGACTGCAATCTGCGCTTCGACGCGTCTCTGATCCAAAGGCATTTTGGCCACCGTGGTATCATCGGAAGCCTTTTTACCGTTGTATTCAGCGCTCATACCTTTAAGTGTACCGAGCTCGACGAAGGCCTCTTCAACTCTGCCCTCCAGGGCGTAGATTCTCCCCAGAAGCGCATGAGGGCTTCTCGATTTCGGGGATCTCGCAATGGCCTCCTGTAACACCTCTATAGCATCGTCTGGACGATCGGCAAATAAATAGCAGTCGGCAAGCCTTATATCAAGATCGATTCGCCCGGATTCGCTTGTGGCTAATTCTCGAGCCCTGAGAAGGGCCCCGATGGCATCACGATACATCCCCTTGGCCCAGTAAACCTGACCCATATGGCCTATGACGAAAAATAGATCAGGCTTAATACTGTCTGCTATATGGAATTGCGTTAGAGCTTCATCGTATCTCCCGAGCCACAGCAATATCTCCCCATGAGAGTCATGGGGATTTGCCTGATCGCGGGCCATTGTCGAATATTCATTTATATACTCTATAGCCTTGTCATATTCCCCTCTAAAGTAATAAAGATACCCGAGCATATTATATGCCAGGGCATTACCGGGGTCGATATCCAACACCTTCCAGAACTCCGTTATGGAACTGTCAACCTCGTCTCTACGCCAGAGCCGGTGTGCCAGCATATTATGCGCCTCTAAACTTTCGGGGAATTTCTCCATAAGCATACTAATATATTTTTCCGCTTCATCCCAGTTACCATCAGCTTCGGCAAACCCAATTTGAATCCGGACTCTTTCTATTTCTTTTCAGCATTAACTATTAATTAATCATTAAATATGACCTGGGACTTATCTTTTTAACTGACTTTTTTGCATAAAATGACTGTACCGTCCATGAAAACTAAATATTTAAAAATTGAACTTAGAAAATG
>CBDVBL010000192.1:0-4780 GCA_965372205.1 uncultured bacterium | reverse complement strand
CTGGCGTGATGTCATACTGTTTGAACGAAGAAGTAAGAAAGTCGGCGTATAGAACATCCAGATCGTGCTTCACGGAGACGCCAACTATTTAAAAGGAGCTGGGTTTGAGACCGAAAATAAGATTTCTGGATGACGATTTGATCGAGAAGATAATTTCCGAGGCTGTCGATCTGATCTGTAAGCTTGGCGTTGAGATAAATAATGACAACGTTCTTTCCTTGCTGGCTGATCATGGGGCCGGAATCGACAGGAAAAAGAATCGCGTCTTTTACAAACAGGAGATAATCGATAAAAGCCTAAAAACAGCGCCGGAGTCATTTAAACTGTATGATTCTCTCGGAAAAGAAGCGGTTGATCTTTCGGATTATAATGTCAATTTCACACCGGGGTCGGCAGCGATCAATATCCTCGACGGTGAAACCGGCGAAATCCGCAGGCCCGTAACATCGGATTACGTTGCCTACTCGAAGCTCGTAAGCAGAATGAACAACATTGCATCCCAGTCCACCGCCATGATCCCCTCGGACGTGCACGAGATGATATCCGATAGTTACAGGTTATTTCTGAGTCTTATATTCTGTGAAAAGCCGGTGATTACAGGCACCTTTACGATCGAAGCATTCGAGATAATGAAGGATCTTCAGATAGCAGTCCGCGGCTCGAAGGAAAAACTCGCGGAAAAACCGTTAACCGTTTTTTCGTGTTGCCCAACGGCACCGATTAAGTGGAGCGATGTAACCTCCCAGAATTTGCTGGATTGCGCAGAATATTCGATACCGGTTGAATACATTTCGATGCCTCTTTCCGGTTTTATGTCCCCGGTAACGCTCGTCGGGACCCTGGTGCAGCATACTGCGGAAACCTTAAGTGGCCTGGTGATAAGCCAGCTTGCCAATCCCGGGACGCCGGTTTTATACGGTGGTTCGCCCGCAGTATTTGATATCAGGTATGAGACTACGCCAATGGGAGCCATCGGCACTATGATGACCGATTGCGCTTACAATGAGATCGGGAAATACCTTGGCCTGCCGACTCAGGCTTACATAGGATTGAGTGACTCCAAGATGCTGGATGCCCAGGCCGGCCTGGAATCCTCCATGGGAGCCACACTGGCGGCCCTGGCCGGCATAAATAACATCTCGGGGCCGGGTATGCTCGATTTTGAAAGCTGTTTCAGTCTCGAAAAACTGGTTGTCGATAACGAAATATGCGCCATGACGCTCCGGATGCTGAAGGGGATCGAACCGAAAGAAGATTTTCCGTCGCTGCCGATATTCAAGGAGCTGATGAAGGAACAGCACCTGCTTATCTCCGATCATACGAGACGATATCTCAAAGAGGAGATCTATTTCCCCTCTCCGGTAATCGATAGGGCAAACAGGTCCAGATGGAAGGAGGAGGGAGGCCTTTCCCTGGGAGAAAGAGCGCAAAGAGAGGTGGAGAAACATATCGGGGAATATGAACCTGTGGGATTGACTAAAGACGTCGTTAATGAATTGACGAGATTGATGGAAATCGAAGCCCATCGCTTAGGAATGGAAAAGCTGCCCGAACTGATTCGATGAAAAACGTGCTGACATTTCCGGTCGAGAAGGTAACTCCATGCGTGGAAACCATCCTGATGGCCCAGGGAATATCCGATAACTCGACGGTCGATGACCGAATTCTTCGGCTTGCGGAAAAGGCCATATCGGCTTATGAAAAACTGGCGAAGCCGATTGGAATTACTATGGATATTTCAAAAAGCGATTTTGAAAATGTATTTATCGGGGAAGGCAATAACGAGAGTGATGCCCCGCTGGGATCGATATACGAATCATCGCAGGATCTGGCCCTTTTTGCCGTAACGATCGGGAGTCAAATCTGTGGCGAGATTTCCGATCTTTTTGAAGCCAATGATTTCGCGGCGGGGTCGATGCTTGATTCTGCAGCCTCAGAAGGAGCAGATAAGACCGCGGAAGCTATAGAATTATCCTGCAGAGATAATCTATCGGGGAAAGAGGTGTATGGCCGGTCGATCGGTATTATGAGCTTCAGTCCCGGCTATTGTGGGTGGCATATTAGCGCTCAAAAAAAGCTGTTTGAATTTCTTCAGCCCGGGAAGATCGGAATCGAATTAAACGATAGCTGCCTCATGACACCGATAAAATCGGTAAGTGGAGTTATAGTTACCGGTAAAAAGGAGATTTTTGTTTTCGATGATGCCTTCGATTTCTGTGCCGAATGCAATGATCGATCCTGTCAGGATAGAATAAAAACGATGAGGGAATCCATTTCATTTTGAGGTGATATTCATGGATACACTGAAGCTCTTAAATGAGCGTTTGCAAACGGGTGATGTTGAAAAGGTAGAAGAGCTGACAAAACAGGCGATAGCTGAAAATTGCGGAGCCAAAGAGATTCTCGACGAGGGATTGATTGCCGCAATGACGATCGTTGGCGAGAAATTCAAAGCCCATGAAATATTCCTCCCCGATGTGCTTCTTGCGGCAAAGGCTATGTATGCGGGGATGGATCTTCTGAAGCCGCTCCTGGTTAAAAACGATATTTCGATGATGGGTAAAGTAGTTATCGGTACGGTGCAGGGTGATCTGCATGATATCGGGAAAAGCCTTGTCGGCATAATGCTGAAGGGAGCGGGATTTGAGGTCATAGATCTTGGTAAAGATGTTGCCCCCGAGAAATTCCTTGATACCGCAAAGGAATCGGGTGCGGAGATTATCGGCATGTCAGCGCTTCTGACTACGACGATGCCGGTGATGAAAAAGGTGATAAACCTGGCAAAAGAACAGAAGATACGTGAAAAGTTTAAGATAATTGTCGGCGGCGCTCCATTATCCGAAGATTACGCAAATGAAATCGGCGCGGATGCCTACTGTTACGATGGTATCAACACTGTCGACTGTGTCAAACGGTTCCTGGGGATCAAATAAATTGCTCGATCTTCTCGATCGAATAAAGGGGGACGATGTCCTGGTGGGCGATGGAGCCATGGGGACCATGCTTATGCGCGAAGGATTGAAGGCCGGCGAATGTCCCGAGATGATAAACCTGGACAGGCCTCGGATTCTCGAAAAGATAGCCCGCCTCTACCTGGAAGCCGGCGCCGATATTATTCAAACGAATACTTTTGGAGGATCGCCGCTCAAGCTTGCACAATATTCTCTCGAGGATAAAACCGAAGAGATAAATACCGCTGCTGCAAGTGCCGCTCGTCGCGCAGCAGGCAACCGAGCTTACGTTTCGGCATCCTGCGGGCCCTGCGGCCGTCTTTTAAAGCCATATGGTGATACGGAGCCGGAGGAGATATATGAGGGGTTCGAAAGACAGATTCAGTCTCTGGTCAACGCGGGAGTGGACATGATATGTATCGAAACCATGACCGATCTTAAGGAAGCCACTCTGGCCACAAAAGCGGCAAAATCAGTCTCGCAGTTCATCCCGGTGGCTGCCACAATGACTTTCGACCCCACGCCGAACGGATTCTTCACCATCATGGGAACCGGTATCGAACAGGCGGCGACAGGACTTGCCGAAGCAGGTGCTGATATCATCGGATCGAATTGCGGCAACGGCATCGAAAATATGATAATGATCGCGGAAGAATTCAAAAAGAGCACGTCCTTGCCCGTGATGATTCAATCGAACGCCGGCCTGCCGGTGATGAAAGACGATAATCCAGTATATACGGAAACCCCGGAGTTTATGGCCGACGGATGCAAGAAACTTCTTCAAATCGGCGTCAACATTATCGGAGGATGCTGCGGAACCACGCCCAATCATGTAGCAGCATTCAGAAACGTAATCGATGAATTCAATAAATCCTGAGTGACCTGCCCTTAGTTTTTGTAGTTAATTTTCGATTATATCATTAATGCCGTCCGCAAAAAATGGCGGGATATCATCAGGTTACGTGGGATGCCGGATATCAATCATCGGGAATATATTTCTACAGGATTCAGGCGAGGGAGTACACTGAGACGAGAGAGATGGTTATATTGAAATAGGGATCATATTATTCGATTAGTATAAATCTATGATGGGTCCGGGATCTCAAAACCGCACCGACCCTCGATGTCATACCGAGCGGTTAATATATCCTGTATTACGCTTCTTTACTTCTCAGAATAGCCCCGGCATGCTCGCCCGTGTGCTCTCCATTATCAACAGTGATCTTGCCGTTTACAATCACGTAGTCAATTCCTGACGGATATTTATGCGGATCTGCATAAGTCGCTTTATCAATTACTTCGATCGGATCGAATATGGTTATATCCGAAAAATTCCCTTCTTCAATGGTTCCCCGCTTCTTCAAGCCGAGTTTTTCAGCGGGCATGGAAGTTATCTTTTTTATGGCCTCGGCCAAATTGAAATACTTATCCTCCCTGCAATACTTCCCGAGAACTCTGGGGAAAGTACCGTAAAAGCGAGGATGAGGTTTTCCTTTTGCCAGTTTGCCGTATGGGGCAACGCTGTTCCCGTCGGACCCTATCATAACCGATGGAGTTGTCAGAACCTTCCTGAGGTTCCCCTCGTCCATGGCAAAGCCGACGATACCGACCCGGTTTTCCTCCTCGATCAAGAGACGGCGGACAAATTCGAAGGGTTCTACATTAGATTGCCTGGAACATTCCTCGATGGTTATGCCTTCCCATTTTCTATTTTCCTCTGTAAAACAGTAGCTGATCATAACCCTGTCCCAGCCGCCGATATCCATGCCTTTTTCTTCGGCATAAATTTTTATTTATCGCCGCTAAAATCGTCCGGCGCTCACGATCAG
>CBDVBL010000191.1:0-4800 GCA_965372205.1 uncultured bacterium | reverse complement strand
ATAGAACTATGGAATTTCAAGAAAATCTTAACCGAGATCGCTTGCTATGCTCGATCAGACAAGACATATTTCACGGATGATACAATGAGAACCTTACAACTCATGGCGAGAACGATCAAGTATTGGCGCAATATTTCTGACTATTCAGGGCGTTGACAATACTAATTCTTCTATATTGTAAAAGTTCATGGTGCTGAGGGAAGCGCAATTTGCGCATCACGAAAACATACGGAGAGCTGCCGGGTCGGGTGTCCCTACAGGGCAGAAACGATACAAGAAGCAACACACAGCAATTTGCGGGGTAGCCCACACGCTTGTTGTTGCGCGTCACCGCTTACCGCGACCGCGATCCGGTTCTCCCATACTGCGGTCATAGCCAAGCTGTGACTCGCAGAAAAAAAGGACCGGGTATATAATCGGAACGTTGTTTGCAATATCTTTTTGCCAACGTAATTAAGTTGTGCAGATCAAACGCGCTGCGGTTATGACAATTTAAAACGGGACGGCTAAGCGTCAAGAGCCGGGGGTTCTTGACCTACTGCTACGGCACTATGGCCGTCGAGAGTCGGGGGAACCTCACTCTTGACCTACAAACTGCGCTTCCCATGTAATGTCGGAAGTAACTTTCCTACGGATCTGCAGGATCGTATGACCGAACCTGCTCCCGAAATCGCGGGGAGTATTCTCGGTTGCCAAGCGGCGCCTGGCAACCAGCTTAATGATAACGTATACCGGATAGGTTACGTCCTGCGGCAACTCCTGTTCCGACATGCTTATTCCGACACAAGGTCGGAAAAAGCATGCCACCCGCGAGTATAAATGAAAATGAAAGTCATTCCCACAATCGTAGATTTTTAATTCCATTTTTTTTCTTGACACCGCTTCCATCACTCCATATTATTAGAACGAACGTTCGATTTAATTACTTTCGGGTGAGGAATCCAGGATGCCGGAAACCAGCACAAAACCGATTCCAATACGGCGTAACCGTCAGTATGAAAAGCGCTTAGGCTCCATACTGAAGGCCGCTGCGGAGGTTATCGCGGATGACGGCTTTGAGGGGGCATCTGTAAGGAAAGTGGCGGCAAAGGCCGGAATCGGGCTATCGGGTATCTACTATTATTTCAAAAGCAAAGACGAGATGCTATTCGCGGTGCAGGAGAATACGTTTTCCATGCTGGCGGAATCTCTTGAACAAAAACTAAAAGATGCTCTTTCCCCGGCGGAAAGGTTGAAGGCGGTAATAGATAACCATCTTCAATTCTTCTCTCAACAGATGAACGATCTTAAGGTCTGTTCCCACGAGATAGAATCGTTATCCGGCGGCTATTATGATGAGATTCTGAAGATCAGGAGGGAATACTATAAACTGGTCAGGAATGTTATCAACGAGAATATTCCCAGATCCGGTTGTATCGACGCTAACCTGGCAGCGCTCTTTTTATTCGGTTCTTTAAACTGGATGTATATGTGGTACGACAGAAAAATAAATCCCGATCTTGAAAAACTCTCCAGTCAGCTTCTGAAGATATTTCTGGAGGGAATAAAAGCAACTTAACCATCGCAGAGGAGTTATGTTCTCAAAATTTTTCGAATGGTACGATAAAAGACACGATTATGCCAGAAACTGGCTGGCCGAAAACGGCGGCGAAGTGGTCGGCTGTTTTTGCAGTTACGCGCCGGAAGAGATAATCTACGCGGCCGGGCATCTGCCGATGCGGATGCTGGGTTCACATGAACCGCAGGATGTAACCGAACCGCATATCTTCGGTATGTTCTGTCCTTTCTGCCGCGATGTTCTGGCACAGGGGCTCAAAGGGCGATACGATTACATGAAGGGGATCATGATCGCGCAATCCTGCCTTCATTTGCGGCAATCGTTCACGTCATGGGAAAAACATGTCCCTGTCGATTACGCCTACTACCTCTATATGCCGAACAAGGTGCAGACCGAACATTCCCGTCCGTACCTCAAAGGCGAACTGGAGAAATTCAAGAAATCTCTGGAGGAATGGACGGGAAAAACCATCACCGATGAGGCGCTGCGTGAAAGCATCGATCTTCATAACGAAAACCGCCGGCTGATGCATGAGGTCTATGATCTTCGAAAAGTGCCGAACCCACCGGTTACGGGCCTTGAAGCCATGGTCATGGTGGCCTCTTCGTTTTTCGTCGATAAGAAGGATCACAACGCCGAATTGAAGAGGATTCTCCCCGAGTTGAAATCCCGCAATCTCGATCGTGAGACGGGGACGCGGTTGATGATTGTCGGATCGGAGGACGACGATACCGAATTCGTCAAGATGGTGGAGTCTGTGGGGGCGACAATCGTTGCCGACGATCATTGCACCGGCTCGCGATATTTCTGGAACCTTACCGAATCGAACGGCGATATTCTGCAGGATATAGCCAACAGGTATATAGATCGGCCGCCCTGCCCGACCAAGGACTGGGAGGAACGCCGGCGGTTTCCGCACGTTCTGCAAATGGCAAAGGATTTCAAGGTCGACGGCGTCATTCTGATTCAACAAAAATTCTGCGATCCGCATGAATGCGATATACCTATCCTGAAGAATTACCTGAACGAGAACGGTTACCCGTCGCTGTTTTTGGAATTCGATGTCACAGTGCCGCTCGGGCCGATGAGAATCAGGGTGGAGGCGTTTCTGGAAATACTTGGAGAAGACGAACTATTTTAGGCGGTTATCCGCAAGAGGGAAAAATCATGGCAGAATACAGGACAGAACCGCTGAAATGCTGGAACAAGGCCAAAGAGCTACGGCTCAAATATTATAAGGATTATCAGGAGGCGCACAAGAAAGGCGGCATCCGCTGGACAGGCGGCGCCTGGGCGTTCGATGCCATCCCCGCCGGCCTGGGCCGCGACGTTTACAATATCACCGGGGAACCTTACGCGGCCTCGGTGGCTTTCGACAAGCCGTTTTCACAGAAATGCATGGAGGCGGCTGAGGCCAAGGGATGGGCCCGCGATTTGTGCAGCTATATGCGGAATTACTGGGGCTCGATGTATCTGAATAAATACGAATTCGGTGGCGAATATCCAACTCCCGATTTCTGTTACCAGGATCATATCTGCTGCAGCCATGCGAAATGGTATCAACATGTGGCCGAGTACAAAAAGATTCCTTATTTCTGTATCGATGTCTCAGTCGGCCCATACAATGAGCTCGACGAAAACAAGCTGATGTTCGTGGTCAACCAGATGCACGAAGCCATAGAGTGGCTGGAGAAGGTTACCGGCAGGAAATATCAAGACGAGCTCTTAATCGAAGCCGTGGAAAACGAGCTAAGATCAACGTCGACCTGGGCCGAGATCTGCTATCATAACATGGCCAAACCTGCACCCCTTGATGAAAAGACCATGTATTCTCTCTATGTGCACGGCACTCTGGCCAAACACTCCAAAGAAATGGCGGATTTCTATGAGGAGTTACGAGACGAAGTCAAATACAGGGTTGAGAATCATATAGCTGCCCTGCCCGAGGAGCGGTGCCGGTTAATGTCCGATACGCAGCCGCCGTGGGGATTTTTAAAGGTTTTTCGTTACCTGGAGCAGTATGGCGCCATATCGATTGGCTCACTGTATACTTTCGGGCTGATCGGTATCTGGGAGACAAAACCGGACGGCACCTGGGGACCGAGAACTACGCCCGCGCAAAAGGGTGAAAAGATCACATCCCGCGACCAGGCATTGAGGATACTGGCCGATTGGAATCTCTCCAAACCGGAATGGCAACATTTTTACTCTCCGCATCTGAAAACCGAGATGATGCTTCAGATTGTCAAGCAATGGCAATTGGACGGAGTTATGCTGCACCTGAATCGTGGCTGCGAGGGACTATCATGCGGGATTATGGAAAATCGGCTGGGAATAGCCGAGGCCGGTGTGCCGGTCATGACCTTTGAAGGTAATATGGGGGATGAACGCGAATTCGACGAGAAACGAGTCATTGCCAGAATCGATTCTTTTATGGAAACACTGGATCTAAGGCTATTAAAGGCTGAGAAGTCGTGAATCATGAAGCAAAAGATTGATAATATATGGGAGAAATGATGACTGCAGCGGGCATTGATATAGGGGCCAAGTTAGCCAAGGTCCTGATACTGAGAGATCGAGAGGTCCTGGCCAGAGCGCAAGAGCCGGTGGGATTTGAGCCAGTGGCGGCCGCAGAGAAAGCCTTCAATCAGGCCTTGAAGCAATCCGGTTTGACTGAGAAAGATGTTGAAGTAGTTTATGCGACGGGAGCCGGCCGGAAGGTCGCGCCTCATGCCGATGACTCGGTTACCGAGGTAACCGCCGCCGCCAGAGGGGCGGTATATTTTCATCCTTCCGTGCGCACGATCATCGAAGTGGGCGCCGAGGAGGGCCGGGCCGTGAAATGTGATGAAAAGGGGAAGGTTCTGGATTTTGCCATCAATGAAAAATGCGCGGCCGGCGCAGGTTCTTTCACCGAGGCCATGTCCAGAGCGCTGGAGCTCGATCTGGAGGATTTCGGAAAGATTTCGCTGGAATCCACCAAGTCGATACCCATGAATGCCCAGTGCGCAGTTTTCGCCGAGAGCGAGGTGGTCTCTCTTGTGCATGCCAAAACGCCAAAACCGGATATAGCCCGGGCGGTTCATGATGCCATCGCCAGCCGTATCGTATCTATGGTCAGGCGGGTAGGGATTAATAAGGACATAGCGCTCGTAGGAGGCGTTTCTTACAATCCCGGTTTTGTAGATTCTCTGAATCGGGGATTGGAGATGAAAGTAATTGTGCCGGATAATCAAGAATTT
>CBDVBL010000190.1:0-4818 GCA_965372205.1 uncultured bacterium | reverse complement strand
AAAATTAACCTCGGCGTCTCTGCAACTTTGCCAGAGGCTTTTTTGAAGCTAATCTTTGAAGGAATCATGTCAACACCATTAGAGAAAACCTTAATCGGTCTTGTCGTAAAAAATGCATCCGAGATACCCGATGAAGTCGCCATGCGGGAAAAGAGATATGGCGTATGGAGCCCGATGACATGGCGCGAGTTTGGAGATAACATCCAGCGGTTTGCTCTGGGCCTGCAAGCCTTGGGCTTTGAAGAAGGTAACACCTTGGCTATCATCGGCGACAACAAACCAGAGTGGGTCATCGCCCAGCTTGGATGTATGGCCGCCGGAGGAATTCCGACCGGAGTTTATCCGGATAGTCTGAGTGAAGAAGTAGAGTATTTGATCACCTATTCGGATGCCAGGTTTTTGGTATTACGGGATCAGGAGCAGATGGACAAGATCCTCATCTTCTGGCAAAACATCAAGAATCGTATTAAGCGGGTCATTGTATGGGATTCGCGAGGTATGAGCCATTACTACGAAGACTACCCTTTCCTGGAGCGTTTTGAAAGAGTTCTGGAAATTGGAGCCGAAGCAGGGGCAAGCCAGCAGGACTATCTATTAAAAATAGCCCGGAAAATCGATCCCTCCCAACCTGCCATGATGCTGACCACCTCAGGGACCACCGCCCTGCCAAAGCTCTCCATCCTCAGCCACGAAAACCTCATTTATACATCTAAAAACTATGGGAAGGTGGTTAAAATGGAAAGAGGAGCGGAACTTCTGTCTCTTGCCCCTCTGCCATGGATTGGAGAGCAATTATTAAACCTTATCCGGTTTCTGATAGTAGGCGCCCATTACAATTTCCCGGAAGAGACCGAGACGGTTCAAAGAGATTTGCTGGAGCTTCAACCCTTCTATTTTGGCGGAACTCCGGCCACCTGGGAATTCATCATCTCTATCATCCAGGCTGCCATGGACAATGCGGATATTTTCAAGCGCTATTCTTACAACCTGGCTATCCGGATAGCCCTGAAATGTACCGAGGCTGAACTGGCCGGTGAAAATCCCGGATGGTGGAATAGATTACTTTACGGTATTCTTAATTTCTGTGTCCTTCGAACCCTCAAGAATAAAGTCGGCCTTGGAAGGGTAAAGATAGCCGCAACCGGAGGTGGCGCCCTATCGCCGGAGGTCTTTAAATATTTCAAAGCGCTTCAGATTGACCTCAGACAGGTTTATGGTCAAACCGAATGTGCCGGAATTGCCACCACCCATGAAGAAGACGACGTCCGACCCGAAACGGTAGGGGTGCCGATTCCGGGGGTGGAGGTTAAAGTCTCCGAAGATGGCGAGATTCTTGTGCGGGGGAAAAACCTTCACCTGGGTTACTACAAAAATTCAAAAGCTACTCAGGAGGGCTTTAGTGAAGATGGCTTTCTTCGCACCGGTGATGCCGGCTATTTTGACAAAGACGGACATCTATATGTTTTTGATCGCTACAAGGACATTATGACCCTGGAAGATGGTACTAAATTCGCACCACAAGACATAGAAACCCGACTTAAATTTAGCCCCTACATCCGGGAAGCAATGGTTTGCGGGGGCCAAAGACCTTATGTTACAGCCATTGTAAGCATTGACCTTGAAAACGCCGGAAACTGGGCCAAAAAAAGAGGGATTTCTTTCACCACCTTCCAGGACCTCTCTCAAAGACACGAGGTCTATGAACTTGTGCGAAAAGAAATACGAAAGCTGTGCGAACGATTTCCGGAGAATATTCGGATAAAACGATATGCCATTCTCCTCAAGGAGCTTCACCCTGACGATGGAGAATTAACACGTACAAGAAAGGTGCGGCGTAAATTCGTCAACGAAAGATACCAGACCCTCATCGAAGACTTTTATCAATCCAAGAAGAAACATGAACTTGATATTGAGATACGCTATGAGGACGGGCGTGTTTCGACCTTTCAGGGGACTGTGGCCATAGAGGAGGTAATTTCGTGAGATCATTGTCTGAGATCTATAATGACTATTTTTCTTCTACCGCGGTTTTTAGCTATCGAGAAGATGAAAGGATCTTTCGCACCTCCTTTATACGATCCTGGTTTGTAATTTTTCTTATCCTTATAGCAATCATGTTCTCGGGATCAATTGTCGGCATTGGTGCCAATGAATACCACTATTTCATTATGAACCTGATCCTGATCAACCTTCTCTCGGCCATCGGCCTCCAGATACTGATCGGGTTTACCGGCCTTCTATCCCTCGGCCATGCGGCTTTTATGGGAGTAGGGGCCTACACATCAGCCCTGTTGGTAACAGAATTGGGGTGTCCTTTTATTCTTTCAATACTGGCTGCAGGACTGGTAGCCGCGTTTTTTGGAATCATCGTCGGCATTCCCTCCCTTCGAATCAAGGGATTCTATCTCATGGTGGCCACCCTGGCTTTCCAATTCGTGATCGATTACATCATCATACATTGGGAAAGCGTTACGCGTGGCACAAGGGGAATTGAACTCACCACTCCTTATGTGTTTGGCATTTCTCTTGAAAAGAACCGAACCTACTTCTTATTGCTCTTTTTCTTGACGGTATTTCTAATGTGGGGGGCCAAGAATATAATCCGATCCAAGATCGGCCGCGCCTTTATTGCCGTTCGCGACAACGACGTCTCCGCGGAAATCATCGGGATACCCATCTTTCCTTACAAACTTCTATCCTTTTCTATCAGCGCTTTTTATGCGGGTATAGCCGGAGCACTGTTTGCCGGACTTCTTAGAACCGCGATCCCCGAAGGCTATACTTTCCTTCATTCCATCATAATCCTTGCCATGGTATTGGTGGGTGGTCTGGGAAGACTGGTGGGTACGGTCTTTGGCGTTATTTTCATTACCCTTGTACCCGTGATACTGGATCTGATTGTCAGCTATATCGCCAATGTCTATGATCCCAACTTCACTATCCTCCTGGGTCCTTTGAAAGAGCTCGTATTCGGAGGACTGATCATCTTGTTCATCATCCTGGAGCCTGAGGGTCTGGTAGGCATGTGGATAAGAATACGGGATTACTTCAAAATCTGGCCGCTTCCGTATGTTTCCGGATAAGATGTAAAAGCCACAAATTAAGTATTTACCTGTTTAATGCAAGATTCAGGTTTTAACTCAATTAATCCCTTCGAGGAGAAAAAACCATGCACGTTAACGATTACACAGTTTACGATTTTATCTGTCGCAATGCGCAACTTTATCCGGATCGTGATTCCATTATCTTCAACGAAATCAGACTCAGCCACAAAGACTATAAAGAGAGGTGCGATCGGCTTGCGGCGGGCTTCGTAAAATCAGGCATCGCTAAAGGGGATCGCCTCGGCGTTGTGGCCCACAACTCCGATGAGTACATGATCATCTATGGCGCGGCGGCAAAGATCGGGGCCGTCGTGCTTCCGGTTAACTGGCGTTTTCAGCCGGACGAAGTGGAATATGTTCTCAAAGACGGCAGCCCGAGACTGGTCTTTGCCGGATCGGATTTTCGCCAAACGGTAACAGACTTAGCCGGGAAAGTAGAGTCGATTGAAACATGCTATACCATCGGCGGCGGGGAGGCGTCGCAGGGCTATAAACCGTTCGAAGAGCTCTATTCCGACTCCGGGTCTCAGAACGATTACGATATATCAGCCGATTCGGGATTTGTGATCATTCATACGGCTGCCGTAGGTGGGCGCCCGCGGGGAGCTCTGTTAAGCCAGCAGAATATCGTTACTATCAATTTGGGGATGATTCTTCAATTTGGCCTGGGACCGGAGGACTGCCATATCAGCCATCTGCCCCTCTTTCATATTGCCGGACTTTCAATGTCTGTCGCCGTCATGCATGCGGGCGGAAAAAACGCCATCTGCGGGACGTTTGATCCGGAATCCACCCTTCAGTTGATCGAAAACGAGAAGGGCACGATCTTTTTTCACTTTCCTCCGATCTTGAAGATGATGTTGGACAAATACGAAGAGCATCCATACCACGTCAACAGCGTCCGCAATGTCGCCGGCCTGGATCATCCCGATAATATTCAGCGCTTCCTCGAATTCGCGCCTGACGCCAGGTTCTGGACCGGCTTCGGCCAGACAGAGGCCATGGGGGTAAGCGGGGCTCCGTATGATGAAAAACCGGGTAGCACAGGAAAACCTTCACTTTTGACGAATGTTACTCTTTTCGATGATTACGATCAGGAAGTTCCCATCGGAAACCCGGGAGAAATCTGCGTCCGAGGGCCCTCGGTCTTTCTCGGATACTGGAATCTGGAGGATGAAACTGCTTACACTTTCCGAAATGGTTGGCATCATACGGGAGACATTGGACGATTCGATGAAGAAGGCTATCTCTGGTACGTTAAACGCAAGGCAGAAAAAGAGCTGATCAAACCCGGCGGAGAGAATGTTTACCCGGCGGAGGTGGAAAAGGTAATTCTTTCTCATGAGTTTGTGGCCGAGGTGAGCGTAATCGGCGTTCCGGATGCTAAATGGGGTGAAGCCATAAAGGCGGTATGCGTACTCAAACCCGGAAAGACCCTTCAGCCCGAAGAGTTAATCGATTTTGTAGCCTCCAAGATCGCGCGTTACAAGAAACCAAAACATGTTGTCTTCGTGGATGCACTTCCTAAAACAACAGATGAAAAAATTGACCGCGACCAGGTGAAGAAGGACCACGGAGGAAAATATTGATTAAGAAATTTATGGATACCAAATTGATCAGTGAGGGAACGCTCCTGTGGGAGCCCTCGGATGAATTCACAAAACAGGCCAATATTACAAAATATCTCAATTGGCTCAGGAAAGAAAAAGGATTA
>CBDVBL010000189.1:0-4840 GCA_965372205.1 uncultured bacterium | reverse complement strand
ATATACCCCCGACGACGCGGTTTCTCTCCCTCCGGATGGAGGCTTGCGACATCCTGAGGGTCTCCTGAAGCCCTGTCCGATTGACATATCCATGTACCTATACTTAATATGTTCATAGCTGAAGGCTGATAAGATTAAGTTTCGTTGACGAGGGACGTTTATCAGATGAGAAGGGTGAACTTTCTAATACTGGCGCTGGCTTTCTCTTATTACGGGATCGGCCCGTTTACGGCATCTGCAGACGATGACACCCCCTTTGAACTTTCAAAAACCGATTCGGTCTATATCTCCTATATTCATGAGATCTGCAACCTTTCAAAAGAATTCGGAGATGATATCTGGCCCGATCTGGATTACAATGACATACCGATTCTAATCTACCGCCCCGATTCGGTTGCTTTTCTATTCAACCATCCCAATCCTCCTCCGGAATTCGAACCTGTAAATGGGCTTCCCTGGGATTTTCAATGCAGCGTATATAAACTCCAGGGAAGATTCAGGCATTATACCGGCCAGTTCTGGATCTGGGAGGACATTAGCGGTATTCCTGCGTCCGTCTTTCCCTATGGCGACGATGAAGGCTGGGAACGGCGATTTTTCCTGTTCGTGATCCACGAGGCGTTTCATACGTTTCAGGTTCATCATTTCGCCGATCGGGGGGACTCGCAGGAAGAATATTATCCTCTTACCATTCCGGAGAATAATGCCCTGGCCACGTTGGAAAACCTGATCCTGGCAAAGGCGGCCGCAGGTTTGATCGAAAGTAACCACGATGATGTGATCGAAAAGGCCCGACAATTTGCAATAGTAAGGGCGTATCGACTTCTGACGGCGCCCCCGTTTATTCCAAGGCACGAGAGAATAAAAGAGCGGCTTGAAAACACGGCTTATTACGTGGAGAAAAGAATTCAGGAGGCGGGCCGATCAGAGGGTTATCATCCTACAGGTTTTCTGGAATACGCTAATTTCGATCCGTATATCAGCAGGGCTGAAGCACTCAAAAGCTTAATAGATGGAATAGAGGAGCATATAAAAAATGGCGCCATTGTTCCCATGGCCATGCCGCGATACAGAATTTATGATAACGGCGCCACAGTCGGATACCTGTTGGACTATCTTAATATTGACTGGAAAAAACAGGCCATGAGTGACAGCGCATTTTTGTTTCACGGTCCCCTGATCGATCATTTCAATATCTCCATAGACCGGGAGGAACTAAAGCGATTGCTCATGGCTATTAAGAAGGAATACAGATTCGATGAAATAGCGGCTGCCGCAGAATTGAATATTAATGAGTATAAGGCGGAATTGACTGCTCTGGAGGAAAAGATAAGGAATTCCGGTGAGAACGAATTCATTATCAGCATGAATGCCGAAAGATCCTTCTCAAGGAGCAAGCGAGGGAGTAAGCGGGTTTTGTATGCCGAGGAAGGTCAGGTAACCTTGATGGAGGGTTTAGATCAATGTCTTATGAAAACCGGGACCGCTTCGGTATCATTGTTAAATACCGGATTGATTTATTATATGGCGGAGGATGAGAAAACGAGGGTGTCTCGTCTCTACACAGATAGGCTTCCAGCGATCATAAATATCGACGGGAACGAGATTCCTTTCGCCGAAGGTGATTATCCTTTCCAATCTTCGTTCCTGCTGGAAATCGATGGGCTTCTCGAGATACACGGTGAATCGGGCAAAATAATCGTGCATCCCGGCAAAGTTGAGATATTTTTGGATTAGCGGTTCTTATTTATCGCATTATTAAACCATATGGAATACGCCGTAATAATCATCGTCGCTCTGATAGTCTCTACGCTCACGCTCTTTTCCGGCTTCGGGCTGGGGACGATGCTTATGCCGATATTTGCTTTATTCTTCCCGATTGAGGTGGCGGTGGCGGCCACGGCTATCGTGCATCTGGCCAACCACCTCTTCAAGGTCGCTCTGATAGGGAAGAGGGCCAATTTCGGTATTGTAGTACGCTTTGCAATTCCCGCGGCAATCTTCGCCGCTTTCGGCGCCTACTTGCTGGGGTCGTTTACCGGGATTCCCCCGCTTGGCAGCTACAGTTTTCTCGGTCGTGAATGCGAGGTAAGCGTTATCAAACTGATAATAGCATGCCTGATCGCAGTCTTTGCCCTTTTCGATCTTATCCCGCGACTCGGCAAAATATCGTTCGACAGGAAATGGATTCCTCTCGGTGGAATGTTATCCGGCTTTTTCGGCGGTTTATCGGGGCACCAGGGAGCGCTTCGCACCGCATTTCTGATAAAAGCCGTTAGAGAGAAAGAGGCGTTTATCGGCACGGTCGTGGTTTCGGCGGTCGTCGTCGATATCACGCGACTGATAGTCTATGGTACCTCTTTTTTCTCCCGTCATCTCGTCTCCGTCGGGGGCAACGATCTGCCGGGATTGGTAATAGCGGGGATGCTTTCCGCTTTCTTAGGTTCCTTTATAGGCGTGCGGCTTCTCAAGAAGGTCACCATGAAGGCGATTCAGACGATAGTGGGGATTCTTTTGCTTCTTGTCGCTTTTGGTCTGGGAACCGGCTTGATATAGCTGATCTTTGTGCATACGAAACTCCTTTCCCATTGACACGGCATATCCTCTCATATTAAATCATCATTGTGAGAAAGATAATCGGTGTTATCGGTGGCTCGGCGGTGGATTGGGGCGGAGCGATCAAAGAATGCGATGAATGAGTTTATTAGCGCCGAAGCGCTTTACGTTCTTGGAATAAGATGAAATATGCCGGCAACCAAGATTGAGATTATAGATACCGACGCCGAGAATATCAGCGAATACGGTTTTTGCGGCTATAAGAATGCCAGGAGCGAAAGCCATAGACGCAAAGCCGAATGGCTGAAAAAACGGTATGAGGAGGGATTGAGATTTAAGATATTGCATTCCGATTCCGACGGGCCGGTGGGGATAATCGAATATATACCTGGAGAGCACGCATGGAGGACCGTTAAGGCAGATGGTTATATGTTTATTCATTGTATTATGATCTACAATAGCAGATATAAAGGTAAAGGTTACGGCTCGCAATTACTCGACCAGTGTATTTTCGACGCGAAGAAAGCGAAAATGTCCGGTGTAGCCGTAATGGCAAGCAAGGGAACCTGGATGGCTAAAAGGGATCTGTTCTTGGCAAACGGATTTCGGGTTGTGGATACGGCGCCGCCTACATTTGAACTGCTTGCGCTGAAATTCAAGAAAAACGTCCTGTCACCTGAGCTCATCGAAAACCGTGAAAAGAACATTGATAAATACAAAAAAGGATTAACGATTATCTGGTCGGATCAATGCCCATATACGAGTAAATCGGTAGCCGATGTGTCGCAAACCGCAAATAGCTTCGGAATTAAGCCGAAATCGGTAGAATTGAAAAATTGCAAGGACGCCCAGAATATGCCAAATCCCTACGGAACATACTGCATGATTTATAATGGGGAAATCGTAGCCGATCATCCTGTCAGTAAAGCAAGATTCCTTAATATATTGAAGAAAGCCGGGAAATGATCTCATAGTCTCACTATTTATTGCCAGCAGCCCACCTAACGTTATATAAATCAGTCGCAATATGCAGGAGAAATAGTATGGTTTATCATCCTCTGTCCCTCAATAATCGTCCTGCTATTTTTCAGTACGCTGTGGTGGAAAGGAGAGAGTATTGTAGCTCAAAATCCCTGCGGTCTTGAGAAAGGCTGTTGGGTCGGTCAGTCCGATAGCACGAAAATGTGAATCCCTCCTGCGGAATCTGTCACCGGATGGGGGACTCCCTTTCCAATTGACATAGCCTGTCATCTCATATTAAATCTTTGCTGATGAATAAAATCATCGGTGTTATCGGCGGGTCGGCGGTGGATCAGACGGCGTTCGAAACCGCGCATGAGGTCGGCAAGTTAATCGCCAGGGCTGGCGCGATCCTCATCTGCGGCGGGCTTACCGGCGTCATGGAGGCGGCCTGCAAAGGCGCCAAGGAGGCGGGCGGGGCGACCATTGGCATATTGCCAGGACTCAATATTAACGATGCCAATCCCTATGTCGATATCCCGGTCGCCACCGGTTTGGGACATGGGCGGAATCTGATTATCATAAATACAGCACAAGCGATGATTGCCATCTCCGGGCGTTACGGGACCCTCTCTGAGATCGGGTTTGCGTTGCAGTCCGGCAAGCCGGTTTATGGTCTGGGCACCTGGGATATCGATGGCGTGCAAGCCTGTGCCTCGCCCGAGGAAGCGGTAAATAAGGCATTGGATGGCAAGTAGATGCCCGGACAACTTAAAGGAATACATCTAATCGTTTCTGGTGTCGTCCAAGGTGTAAGTTTCCGCTGGTTCGTGGAGAGAGTGGCAAACAAACTGGGGCTGGTTGGCTATGTCAGAAACCTCTACGATGGCTCTGTTGAAGCCTACGCTGAAGGGGAGGAGGATACTCTTAGTGCATTCTATAAAGAGATGAAGATCGGGCCCAGATCAGCACATGTGACAGCGGTCAGAGTAGATTGGAAAGAATATACTGGAGACTTTAAGGATTTCAGGATTGAACTATGAAATTAGATGACTTAAAAAGCAAAATCAGAGACGTTCCGGATTTTCCCATCAAGGGGATCATGTTCAGGGATATCACCACGCTTCTGGAAGACACCGAAGCGTTCAGATTCGTATTAGATCACCTTTATGACCGCTATCGGGATAAGAAGATCGACCGGCTGGTGGCGATAGAATCCCGCGGTTTCATCTTCGGAGGCGCCCTGGCAGATCGTCTGGGCTGCGGTTTCGTCCCCGCAAGAAAGGCTGGTAAACTTCCTGCGGATACCGTGGAGGAGTCGTAT
>CBDVBL010000188.1:0-4865 GCA_965372205.1 uncultured bacterium | reverse complement strand
GTCCAGGGCCTGCCTCGATACATAGAGGCATGAACGCCCCTGGTGTATGGATATTCGCCGGGATAACCGATATCACGATCAAAATCAATATTCGCCGCATCTTCAGGCGTGTAAAGCGGCTTGATCGGCCTCGATGATGTAGTCATAAATTTCTTATCTTTGAGCGGAGTCGATTTCTCGAAATTCTCCACCCATTTAGAATATGCGGATTTGCCCTTTTTTGATTTGATCGGTTTATCCATCGATTCCCTCATTTCAAATTATCCATAATACTCCGGGCAAGATCGTAGGGGTTGCCCTGCCCGCCGTATATTTTATCAACGTAACCATCGAGTTTGTCCCGCGGAAGAATCTCCTCCGTCAGGATATCCTTAAACCTGTGCTCCACGGTTTTCATAATATCATAACGAATCTTTTTCTTGCGGTGTTTCTCATAATTGTCGCCCGATTTGATATTCTCCGTTTCGATATCGATCTTCTCCAGCAATAGATCGATACCGATATTGTTCACGGCTTGCGTCGGCAGGACGGGAATCTCCCTTTTCGTTCTCTCCCGCTTGATATCGAGTATCATATTGATTTCCGAGACGATCCGGTTGGCGCCCTCGCGATCAGCCTTGTTGACACAGAATATATCGGCGATCTCCATCAAACCGGCTTTAAGAGCCTGCACCGAATCGCCCGATTCCGGAACCAGGATAACCAGCGTGATATCGCAGGCCTCGGCCACGTCGAGCTCCACCTGGCCCACGCCGACCGTCTCCACCAGGATGATATCTTTGCCGAAAGCATCGAGCGCCTTGATCACCTCGGACGTTGCCACCGCCAGCCCGCCGGTGGAACCCCTGCTTGCCATACTGCGGATGAAAACATCTTTATTGGCGGTCAGATCCTGCATCCTGATCCTGTCACCCAGCAACGCGCCGCCGGTGAATGGCGACGTGGGATCGACCGCGATCACCCCGACAGTTTGCCCGCGCCCGGTGAATAATGCGCAGAGCTTATCGACGATGGTCGACTTGCCTGAACCGGGCGGCCCGGTTACGCCAACTGACAGCGCCTTGCCGGTTTTCGGGTAGAGCTCCGCCAGTATCTGATCGGTCTCCGGCCCGCGATTCTCGAGATGTGTGATGACCCGAGCCAGTGCCACCGTATCGCCGGAGTAGAACTTTTTTAAGACGGACATTGTTCTCTTATCTCTATTCCCCCAATTCTATTAAGGCGAATATACAATAAAGTGGTGGGTAAGACAAGCAGGCGTAGATCGGTGGAGGTAGGCCATTATTGCCTTGACAACCTGCATTAAAGAATATATTTGTTAAGCAGATAGGGATTTTTTGGCATCCCGAAAGGGCATATTGTGAAGAAGATATGTAAGACTCCGGTTGCAACCTATATTCTCTTGTTATTAGCCGTAATCATTATGCCTGTCGCAATCAATGCACAAGATCTGGAGGTCATCGGAAGCTGCGAATTGCCGGAGACTGCAAAGGGAATCAGCATATCAGGCAATTATGCGTATTTGACAAGTCGTTCTTACCGGCTAGCCATAATCGACGTGGAAGATCCTTATGAACCATACGTACTTAGCTGCATTGATACTCTTGGTGGTGGATCTGATATATCAACTCAAAAAAACTACGCGTACATTTCCGCATGGCATCCTGATCAAACTTTATCGATTTATGATATTTCCGATGCTACGAACCCTGAATTAATAAGCACATTCGCGACCGGGAGCTACGGACATCATATTTTTGTTAGAAACAGCCTGGTTTATCTGGCTAATTGTTCTCGAGGACTGAAATTGATCGACGTTTCGAATGCATGGAATCCCACTTTGCTCGGTGTTTACGACTCCCTTTCTTGGGGGGAAACATTCGGAGTCTTCGCTGATAATGAATATGCGTACCTGATTGCATGGTACGATGGTCTTTATATTATAGACTTCTCTGATCCAAGCAATCCTGCATTTATAGGTAAATATGAGACAGGTACTGAGTCTAGGAATGCCATAATTTCCAACGGATATGCGTATATTGCGGATGCTTTTAGCAACTTGTATATTGTCGATGTTTCTGAACCGACGAATCCAATACTGGTGACCGCATTTGCCCAAGATCAAGGAACTTTCGACATATGTTTGTCGAATAATTACTTGTTTGCTGCGCAATGGAGAAAATTGGCCGTAATTGACGTCTCGGTACCTGCAAGCCCGGTTATAATCGCTTCACATGAATTTGAATTCGCATGCAGAGATGTTTTTTGTCAAAATGGATATATTTATACGTCTGCAGACCGTATGTTCTATATCTTTAACTTCTCCCCCACTGAAGTTGAGGAAGAAATCAAACAACCCTCACAACTGTTCGCTTCCCAGAATCATCCCAATCCCTTCAACGCCGCAACCTCTATCCACTACATCCTGCCGGAACAAGGCGAGGTTACCCTCACCATCTGCAACATCCGGGGCCAAAAAGTGGCGACTTTATTCGATGGGATGCAGGAGGCCGGCGAGCACACCATCACCTGGGATGCTGCGGAATTCCCCTCCGGCGTCTATTTCGCGCGGCTGGAGGCGGGGGAGCATTCAGAGAATATCAAGATGGTGTTGTTGAAATAGAGATTGCTTCGTCGTCCTACGGACTCCTCGCAATGACCGAAAGTAATTATAAAAACCAGCGGAATATTGGTTTATGCTACCAGGCTACAGAGCCAGGCCGCCGCGAAAGCACCATAATTACCCACCGCATACCCGATCAGGGCCATCAGCACGCTGACCGGCACCAGCCGTTCGTCGTGGAATGCCGCCACGATGGGCGCCGAGGCCGCCCCGCCGATATTAGCGGCACTCGCTATAGCCGCCGTATGAACGTCGACCCTGAATATCCGGGCCGCCAGCAGTATGAAAATGCCGTGAATGAAGATCCAGACATAGGCGCCCGCTACAAACGGTATCGCTTGCCCTGCCAGGCCGGAGACAACGGCCTTGGCCCCCATTCTGGCCACAAATAGATACACCAAGGCCATGGCCAGTTCATGGCTACCGGGGATTCTTCTTAGAGGCGTAAACGATAACATCAAACCAATAGTCGTCACCAGAAGAATTTTATATGTTCCGGTCGTAAGAATGGGCGGTATTTCCGGAATCAGTTTCGATATGGCATCGGAAAAAAAGGCTACACCCAGGCCGATTGCGATCAGATATAAGATATGCCGCATGGCAGGTTTGCCTTTATCGACGATAAGATCATTGGCCGCTGTCTTCATGCGATCAAGACGCTCCTGTGAGACTCCGGTAAAACGATGAAACAGGCCGGCCAGATTTTTGGATTGTAACAGAATCGGCAGCCAGACCAGGTAAACGACATTATCGGCGATAACGGCAAGTCCGAAATAGGTCCCTGACGTCCCCAGCCCCTCGGAGACCGCCGCCATATTGCCGGTTCCGCCAATCCACGACCCGGCCAGGGCGCCGTATCCCTTCCAGGCCTCGGGCCCCAGCCATCCCTTAAAGATCGCATAGCCGATAGGCGCGCCTATTATGACTCCCAGCGTCCCGACCAGCATCACGAATACGCCGCGTCCCATAACTCTTATCGTTGAACGGACATCGACATCCAGAAGTAATAGCGCCAGGAAAACCGGCAATAGATTTGCTCCCATCCAATCATAAACAGGAGATTTGCCCGGTATCATCCCGATATTGGAAAAAACAGCCGGCATGATATAGATAAAAATCAAGGGTGGAAAGAAATTGAAGAGCTTCCACCCTGTTAATCTCTCAAGATAAAACCAGAAGGCGGCATTTGCAGCCAGAACAAAAAGAACTCCCGCGGAGCCGCTTATTAATGCCTCAGTCATTTCAATTACCGCTGCAATTTTCCGACATTACAACCATTTAAAATTATATTATATAATTCAACGGGGGGTCATCCGGTCAGCCGGATATCCTTGGTGCGGATCTGAATTTTATTGACGCCGTTCCAGTAATTGTTCTCCAGAACGTAGGTCATATTGACCAGCATCGGTCGAAGGTTTAAATTTTTTAGGAAATCGCCCTGATTGAATCCTATGCAATCGATAACATTTTCGCCCTTGCGAACCTTGAATTTCAGATGTCTCTTTCCGACTATATGCGGCGTACCGACAATCTCACTGGCATAGGTAACAAACACCGGCCGCATATTCTGCGGGCCAAACGGGGCAAACCGTTCGAGAACGTCTACCAGATCGCTGTCTATGGAATCGAGCTCGATTTCAGCGTCGATGTTCAGCTTGGGCACCAGATCATCATCCGAAAGCATCCGGGCGGAAACAGCATTCAGTCGTTCGCTGAATGATTCTATATTCTCGGGAGCGATTGACAGCCCGGCCGCATACTTATGACCTCCATACCGGTTCAGATCCGACTCACATTCTTTCAGAGCATCGTACAGATGAAATCCGGGAATTGAACGGGCCGATCCCTTACCCTCATCGCCGTCGATCGCAATCATCACGGTGGGGCGATGGAAACGCTCCACCAGTCGTGAGGCGACTATACCGATGACTCCCTGGTGCCACCCCCTGGAAGCCAGAACGATGGCGCTCCGTTGCTCTATATCCACATCCTGCTCTATCATCTCCACAGCTTCCTCGAAATCCCATTCCATAACTGACTTCTCCCCCTCTACACCTCCGTCAACACCGAGCTCTTTGGCGATAGTGAGTAGGCGGGTAGAGACGCGGTCGTCCTTGAAGAGGGTCCGAAGTTCGAAGTTGTGAAGACCAAAGGCTCGACAAGCGCGGTCGAATTGGGCCATGCAGATACCGAAGTGGTATTCCGGGTTGTTTCTGTCGGGGTTTAGACTGTCCATTTACGC
>CBDVBL010000187.1:0-4923 GCA_965372205.1 uncultured bacterium | reverse complement strand
GACGCCCGCTGTTGCAAAATCCTTGATCGTATTACCCTCAAATAAGACAGCGGGCTTGCTGGTAGTCGTGCCGCTGATGTGGACTCCGTATTTCGTGGTGCCGCTTCCCTTTGTGATATTATTATAGGCAAGCTCATATCTGGTAGGGGAGGGTGAAAACGTGGTGAGGTTTATATAGACTCCATTCTTGGGATTCTTGGTTATCGTATTCCCTGTGGCTACAAAAAAGGCTGCTTTGGCGTAAATCCCGCTGTTGTCATTTTCCGAAATCAAGCAAGTATCTATCCATGTCTTGGTTCCATTGGTATATCCAAGATAGATGCTTGCTAACTCATTCTTTGAGATATTACAGTGCCTTAAGACAGCGTTAGAGCTAGAGTCGGCGAAGAAGCCTTTGTATGCCCACTTTATCACACAGTACGAGAGAGTATCACGATCAGTACTTTTGTCGATGATTCCATACCAATCGCCGGGTTCGACTTGCGACAACGGAATATCGCAATCATCTATCTCGTACGGCTTAAAAAATATCGAATCATTGGGCGTTCCCTTTGCTATTAAGGCTCCTTTTACTATAAGCTCCACCAGCGAATTATCAACTCCACCCTCTTCGTCGTCACAATGGCTGATCTCAAATCTCGCAGGCCCCAAGATCTTCATGGTCGAATTCGCCGGAACTGTGGCGTCGCCTATTACCTTTATCTTGCCCTGATACGTATATTGAGTTTCTATTTCACCTGATAGAGTTATTTGAGACGTCTGTACTATCTTAAACAACCGCCCCTCGCCCGGGCCGAGGACGGTGGTAAACGGGATGGTGCCGTCCGACATCTTGGCGGAATAGGTGGTGTCGGCCCAGAATAGAACAGAATCGTAATTCACATATTCTACGGAATCGGCGATGTCTATGATGTAAACGTAATCACCGAGCCCAAGATAAGTCGGATCGAATTTAACCGTGGCCGTAATCGATGGCGCTGGATCGCCATCTTCATTTTTTGAACAGGCGCGGTTGACCAAGAGAATATATTTGTCACTACCCGCCGTAAACTCTCCAACCTGAAACCAGCCGAGATCAGGATTGAGGTCGGAGGTGTTGGATATAGCATATACCGTATCTACAAATGCGGTATCCGGAGGTTCAAAGCCCAGACCAAAGCTGTCTGAGACAACATAGGTCACCTTCCATGTAAGGGAAAGAAAGGTCGAATCTATGGCCTTGATATAGGGATTGATATCGTTCTTCACCACCTCGCCCATGGGGTTAAGGTCTCCGTCTGCATCAACCAAACCGTCGTTCCCCGCATGTGAATCATATTTCCAAAACATTATGCCCCTGGGATGATAGCATAAGCCTATAAATGTCTCACAACGAAGTTCAGATCTGGTAGGCTCACGGCGAGGTTCATCGCATGTATCGCTACCACAATACCAGTATTGGGGCGAAAACACCCACGAATCCGTTGAATCGGATCGGCCTAAAGCGGCCCTTATGGAATCGCATGGAGTCACCAGATAAAAGTTGAGGTTTGACTGAAAACCCGAATCAATCTGGGAAGAGTACCCCGTGTATTTGGTATTTAAGTTTAACGGATATAAATATGACCATAACATCTGCGGGCGGCAGATCCGCAGGAAATCATTATAGCCATCCCCGCGTTCATAACCAGAACCGGGATGCATCCAGGTTATCCCCCTGACCGGTGTATTCCATACCGATGTAGTGTCTTTAATTAAATCATCAATATACGCAAAGGGCCGGTAATTCCCCCGCCGCTGCGTGTCCTTTAATGCCCAACCCTGAATCTTCCCGTCATATGCCCCGCGGCCAACGCTTTGTGATATTAGTTCGTCAAAGTCGCCGTCAATCAAATCATCGCCCCACTGACAGTGAACCATGAAATAATCGACATATACTGTACAGTTAGCCACGGTTTCGAAGCTGAAATCCATGCCCTGCAAACCGGTTGATTCATCATCCCGCAGCGTATAATAATGCAAGCTATCCGATTCATTGGTCAGGGCCAATAGAGTGTCGCGACCCGACGGCAGATTCTCCACCCTTATGGTATCTGTGAACCTTATGGATACGGTGCTGTAATTCTCCGCCTCGAAGATACCCACGACAACACTGTCGTCAAGGCCGCCTATGTCAGCCATGATCTTCAAATAAGGAAAATACCTGAGCTTACTGATCGAGTCTAACGGCGCATACTTACTCTCCTGGGCGAATTTCAGATCCCCCAGCATCACCCCGGAGCCGTCATAAACCCAGAAGCTATCCTGGGCCGAACCGCTCGTGTCCTTAAAGCTGACGTTGTAAAAACCGCTGCTTTCAGGATGACATATAAAATACGTGGCCCCGGCATATCTCACCTGCTCCTCGTACCATAACACGTTGGAGGTATCATAGGCGCCGGCGGGATAGGGATATATGCCCTTTAAGGCGAATCTGCTGGCAGTTGTATCGTAAAAACCCCCGGACACAATCTGATTTATCCCCAGAGAATCATGCATGAATTCCAAACCGGTATTATCGAAAATCCCCCCGAAATTAGCGTGCATCGCGGAATATCCGCCGAAAGGCATAACGTCGGTATCTATCAATTGGGCAAAGCAAAACGCCGGTAAGATCAACACTATTAAAAGCGCCTTAGACATACAATCCCCCTATCTAACCAAGACCAGTTTTTTCGGTTTGCTCCCCAACTCCAGACCCCATTGCGATATCCTGGCAAAATATACACCCGATGGACAGTCTGATCGATCGTCGCTTTTACCATCCCATATAACCCGATGCAATCCCACGTTTTTTCTCTCATCAATCAGCGTTCTCACCTCACGTCCCATAATGTCAAAAATCACGATTCTGATCTCCGCCGGAATCGGCCCAAGGTTGGCAACTGAATATATTATCGTAGTATTGCTGTTAAAGGGATTGGGATAATTGTTCTGTATGGTAGTTATGCGGGGAAGTTCGGCGCCCGCTCCCTCCCATATCCCCGTGAGCACAACCTCCAGCTCATCGGAATAGTCCGAAACGTTCCCCTGATTGTCTAAAGCCGCAATCCTGTAATAATAGCTGACGCCCGGAACTATATCAGCGTCAACATAATAAGATGTATCCGGCTCCGCTATCAGGTTGAATACTGACGGCTCAAACCCCGAAGCGGTGTCTTTGTATAAGAGATAATTGCTGAAATCTGCTTCCGTGTTATACCGCCAGTTCAGTATTATGGAGTCTGCTATTACTTCGCCTGAAAGACTGTCCGGTATCGCCGGGGGTAAATCCAGGTATTCGTATGACTCACCGTAGGGGCCGCCGTAAAACCCGATATCCGATCGGCTCCCGTCAAGATCGAGTATGTCAGGATCACCGGCATCAATTAAGGGCGAAAAAGCCTGTAAATGAAAATCATCGTTTGAAACCAACATGGGATTGACGAAGATATTGCCGATTGAATCAAAATTCCCATATGCCTGAATATCTATGTGGTTGTTCCAGAAAGCATTATAGTTTGCTGTACATGATCCTTCCCCCGAAAGCAGGAGTATCCCTCTGCGACAGCCGAATGTCAGATTGTTAAGGAGTGTATCACCGTCTGCTCCCGCTATGCCAAACGAATCATTAGTTCTGTTAATATCCTTGGCAATGTTGTTGTATTTCTGGTTAGCTCCGGTACCGATCCCAGAAAGACCATTCATGACAAGGTTGTTTCTAATCGTTGCATAGTTGGGGGCGCCCGCAATTGCGTCTACGATGGCTCCCGGAGAACTTATAATAATATTATTCTCGACAATGGCGGAGTTTACCTGCAGCAATATGGCCCAGTCATCGTATGAATTCAAGATCAGATTGTTACTAATATGGAAATCGCCTATCCAGACTGGAAGAAATATCGCTGTTCCGCAGCTATCGAAGATGCAATTTGAAATCTCTGTTGGCCCGCCTCCCGCGGCTAAACCGATATGGGAATAAATGAATTTGCATTCGGTGATTGTAACACCGGCATATGCTCGGGCGCTCAGGCATTTCCAATTATTATAGTGTTGGAAAGTAATCTCTTCAACCGAACAACCATAATCAATCGTCATCACATTCGTTCTGAAGGAATCAGAGAAACAGAAAGTCTCGTCAATCCCCATGCCTATTATCGCCACGGAGTCTTGTTCCCCGGTGGCAACCACCTCGTCCCATTCCCCGGCACCTATATACACCGTATCGTGCGGGCTGGAGGCATCTATGGCGTTCTGTATGCTGTCTGCCGCCGTTTCCCAGCTGGTATAGGGGTATTCGTCGCTCCCCTCATGGCTGGCGTAGTGGTAATCGGCGCGGGCGGAGGAAACTAAAAGCATTATTATCGGTAGAATTCTCTTCATGTTATTCCTGCTCATTTCAGCAACGTTATCTTGACCGGGAAATCACCGGCATCCATGCCCCATTGAAAGACCTTCGCGATGTAAGTACCCGAGGATACCGATTCGCCTCTTTCATTCGTCCCGTCCCAGATCGCCCGATAGGTGCCCATCGGCATTCGCTCGTCGATCAAAGTTTTCACTACACGCCCCTGAATATCGAATATCTGAAGCTTGATCGCGGGAGGCTGAGGCCCCAGGTTGGATGCCGAATAGACTATGGTCACATCCGAGTTAAAGGGATTCGGATAGGCGCTTTCGATAACCGTATATCTCGGCAGACGATCACCTGAGGAAGACAAGACATCGGTTGGAATGACCGCGACTTCATCCGAAAAGTCGGAAACATTACCCTGGTTATCAACGGATGTGAGCCTGTAATAATAGGCTGTGCCAGGCTCGATATCTTGATCTTCATAATACGATGTATCCGGCTCGGCGATCATGTTGAATTCCGACGGCGTGGAACCCGAGACGGTGTCCCTGAAAACCTGGTAGCGGTTGAAA
>CBDVBL010000186.1:0-4932 GCA_965372205.1 uncultured bacterium | reverse complement strand
GTTACCTCGATGGAAGACGGCGTTGCGATCTCAGTTATTGCCAGGTTTTAGGAGGTGGTCATGAATTCAAGAAAACTACTCCCGTTTATCGTGCCTGGCGTGCTGGTTGTAATGCTCGCTTGCTCCCGGAATATACCCGATCCGATCTCGCCTCCGTTAGATGACACGGTGCCGGAAATGCCGTTCAGCTTGACCGCTACCATAGGTGACGGCACTGTAGCCCTGTCATGGTCGGTCGTCGATTCTCTTCCGGATTTGATTTATCGCATATATCTTTCCGATTCGGCGGAAGCCGAATACTCTCTCGCTGGCGAAACAAATGAGCTTTCATATATGGTTGGAAATCTCCGGAACGGTAATACTTATTCTTTCAAAGTGTCATCCGTCAATAGCGGTGGCTTCGAGGGCTATAAGAGCAATCCAATATCCGCAATTCCCAATCTCTACGGAATCATTATCAACAACGGAGACGATTTTACGGACCAGATAGTCGTCACGCTTTCCCTGACTGCACCGGCCAATACCGGCCTGATGCAGATATCCGGCGATTCCACCTTTTCGGGATCGCAATGGGAAGGCTTCTCTCCATCCAGAGTTTTCCGACTGGCCGGTGGTGATGGTGTCAAGACGGTCTATTGCCGCTTTCGTGACGCCTCCGATATGCCAACATCCAGCTATTTCAGCGATAGTATTACGCTCGATACTCAGAGCTTTATCGACTCGCTGAGGTTTACGCCGGCCGGCGTGCCACTGTCGCCGGGAGCTACCGTGCATTTTCGCCTCTATCCGGGCGAGACGGGCGGTGAAGGCGCTGCAATTGTCGGAGATGACATATTAACCGTGATTTTGCTTGATAACGGCGAGAGAGGAGACGTCCTTGCGGGCGACGGTATCTATGAGGTCGATTATACGATCGATATCAATCTCGATTTTGAAGACCAAATCGTATATGGAGATTTCATCGATCGTGCCGGCAACTCCGCGCCACGGATTCAGGCGAATGTTCCCATGACAGTCAGGAGGCCGCCGGATGCGGTGACCATTTACAGCATCAGCATCCCGGATGAATTCTTCGATCGCCTGCAGATCAGCTGGAGCGGGTCCGGCGCATCCGATTTCGCCCAGTACAGGATCTATAGAGATACCTCCGCTGGTGTGGATTCAAGCGATTTTCTGGTAAGAACCATAACTTCTCAGGGTACCGTTTCCGCGATCGATACGGGATTGACTGAGAATACACGGTATTATTACCGAGTTTACGTCATGGACAATACGGGCCTGATGGCAGGTTCCAATGAGGAGGACGGTTTGACCGGCCAGGATTTGCCTCCTGATCCGGTGGAACTTTACCCCCCGGTAGCCACTCCCGGAACACATGACAGGCTGGTGCTTTCGTGGTCCGAATCTAATGACAATGACTTTTTGAGATATGAGCTTTATCGCTCATATGATTCTGCGGTCGATTCTCTGGATATCCTCCTGTTTACATCAAATTCGCAGGAATCGTTCACAGATACCGGTCTGGCTGCCGATTCGCTTTACTACTACGGTGTCTTAACGCGCGATCTGGCCGGAAACGTTTCGTGGTCAAATACCGTTAGCGGCAGGACCAATGCCGATGATCCTCCGTCGCAGGTCACTCTTCTGCCTGTGGCGGTTGAACCGGATTGGTATCAGGATGTTGCGCTTGAATGGAGCCCGTCAGATGAAGACGATTTTGAATCCTACAGGTTATTCCGATGGCAGGAGAATATAGGGAGAGCGGATAGCGCGCTTGTATTCCTGACCTCTGACATTGATATCATCTCCTTTATTGATCATCCGCCGTTTAACACGGTGGAGGACACCGTTAATTTCTGGTATATCTTGCATCTATTTGACGAGGGCGGCAACACCGCTGCCTCGGACAGCATTCGTGCACATCTCGTAGACAATGATCCGCCTCAGGTATCTGGAACTGTCACACCCTCGGATAGCTCCCTGATTATTGCCTGGTCGCCCGCGGATATTCCCGATTTCGCAAACTATCACCTGCTGAGAGATACCGATCCTGATAGTTCAGGCGCCATCACTGTTTTTGTGACCGCGGATCAGGAAGTAATAACTTATACCGATGAGTCTACCGTGGATGATCAGGTCTACTATTATTGGATCGATATCTACGATGTTCGCAGCAACAGCACCCTGTCATTGTTAGGGAGCGGATCCTGGTAACATGAAGTATACGGCATTGCAGAAAATCAATCTCTTTGCCGCTATATACGGACGGATGTTTGCGGCTTTTGTTAAGCCCGGAATATGGTTTCCGTTTTTCATACTGGCTTTGTTTCAGGTTATCGCTCTCTACGGTCTTGTCAAATTCTACCTTCCCGGCTGGTATAACATCATCTTTCCCATTCTATCAAGCTTCTTTCCGCAGGAGGTGTTGCATTATCCACAATACTATCTGGCCTTGCCTTCGATCTTTTCGGGAGTTGATAATTTTATTATCGGGCCGACGGTCTGGGTGGTGCTATCGGCGGTAGCGGTTTATAAACTTGGTGGCTACCATGCCGGCGGGAGTCTGCCCTTCGGCGAAGGATTTAAATCAGCGTTTCGGGCGTATTTGCCACTGTTGATATTCTGGGCGGTCGAGACCGCTGTTGTGCTAATTGCTATTCTGGTGCCGTCCCTGTTGATTGCCGATCTCGTAAAAGGTTCGCCGAGACGCAAGATTGCCCTTGATTTCGGTCTGCAGGTCGCGGGATTTGGAATCTCCGCCTTTTTGATATATACCATCCCCGGTATTATAGTCGGGGGAAAACGGCTGGGATCAGCGATTTCTAATAGCCTGCGTCTCTGCGGGAAGAATTTCCTTCTGACCTTCTTCATTATCTTTATCCCGGCCCTTCCCAAGGTTATCTTGAACCTTATTCTGTCTGAATTCTCGCCGCGCATTATCCAGCTTTTTAATCCCGAGCTGATAATAGCGTTACTCGTATTACAGATAGGGATAGGCATTTTTATAAATCTCTTTATCTATGGTTCAGCCGTCTTCATATATAAGGAGATGGTTTAATCTATCTCGCCTTTCGGCCCTGTAATTTTTTCCATTCCTGCTGCCATTTCATTGATATAAATACGATTATACCGATACAATATAATACATGAAAAAGCTCCTTCTTCCGGCATTAGTTTTTCTGGCCTCGGCCATATATTTCGGTCTTCAGGCCTGCCCGACATTTTACTACTGGGACTCAGCCGAGCTGACGGCCGCGGTGCTCGGCGGTGGAGTGCCGCATCCGCCCGGCTTTCCGCTACTTTTGATTCTTGCCAGGATCTGGATCTCTGTAATCCCGCTTGATGCAGGGGGCAGCTTAAATTTGTTCTCATCGTTTTTCGCTGCCCTGGGGGTATCAGTATGGTTCGCTGTCATAGTCAGGATTTTGAAGGAATCTAAAGCTCACACGAATCAAACTGCGATACATCTATTCTCGATGATCTCGACATTGGTGATGGGAATATCCCTGACCTACAGTATTCAGGCAACTCGTTTCGAGATCTACTCTCTGAATTTTGCCTGTTTCGCCATCCTGGTTATAATGGCATGCAAAATTGCGTCGGATGATCATACCTCGCACCGGCTGTATTATGCCCTCTTTGCGCTTATGGGGCTTGCAATGGGAGCGCACATTTTGACCGTTGTCCTTGCAATACCGGGCATCTTATTAATCTTATACTTATCTAAGAGAATAAATATCGGACGGATTGTTCCTGGTCTTGTGCTGGCCGCACTGATGACGATACCGCTGTATTTCACCATTTACTATCTGGCTCAAAATCATGCGCCGTTGAACTGGGGCGATCCATCCGGCATGAAAAGCCTCTATAACTATGTTTTTCTCCAGGAGTTCACTACTTCCGCTTCCAGTTTCAGCCCCGGCCACATAATAGAGAATATGTCGTTCGTTATAAGTCTGCTTATGAATCAATTTGGATTCCCGGGCCTGGCGTTATCGATATGGGGACTAATCTATCTTGTAAGAGAAAAGCCGACGATGGCTCTCCCGCTGGCGGTTATACTGCTTCTAAATTCGCTCTCCACTATTTATGCTGAAGAGTATTTTTTGGAAAACTATGATCTGCAGGGATATCTCATGATTTCCTTATCTATCGTGGCGCTTCTTGCGGCTGCCGGCCTGTTACGATTGTATAGTTCCATAGCAGCGTTTTTAAAACGATCGGAGTCAAACCATCCCCGCAATCTCGCCCTGATCTCAAGCCTGGTCATCGCCATCCTGATATTTGCCTATCCGGTGAAACGGAACATCTTTTCCGCGGATCTATCTAATGTGAAGGGAGCCCGGGAATACTCCGAACAGTTCACAGATGATGCCCCCGAGAATGCCATTATCATAACATCATATTACAATACGTACTTCTGCCTGCTGGCGTATAACTCTGCGGATAGCGCCCGCGATAAACATCGAATAGTCAACATATATAACTGGGACCATGAGTGGGGAAAAGAGGCAATTAACCGGCGTTTTCAGAGGAAGATAGAGGTCAATGTTGATCGGCAGACGTTCTATCGCCATTTTCTAAACGAGTTTATAAAGGAATCTCCGATATACGTTGAATATGATATGGCGAGCGTTCCCATCGCAAGGTATCTTAAGCCGACAGGGCTCGGTTATCTGTTCACGGCTACGGACACATCTATGATCGATATCGAGGCGATAACGGGTGAGATCGAGGTGAAGCTAAAAGCGGTATCGGAACTGGAAAACATAGAAAGCCTGAAGACCTGGATTTTGTGGTTTCAGAATCGGGGTTTATACTATAAGCACCGTGGCTATCCTGAAGCCGCTAAAGCATATTTCTCTGCTGTGGACTCGGTGGCTGCCTTGGCGCGCATGAGATTATCAATATCTACCGCAGTGATTACGATGT
>CBDVBL010000185.1:0-4943 GCA_965372205.1 uncultured bacterium | reverse complement strand
CACAGGAAACCGATTTATCTTTTGAATATGTAACCAATTTCATTGGCTTACTCTTATATCCTATTTCTATTGTAATGGAAAGAGACAAATTCAAAAAATCATGAGCTGGAGGACCGAGTTTTTCGGATGGACAACGGTTACAAGCAACTATTATTTCATTGACTTGGAATAACATATATTGTAAAGTGAATGGAAGGTAAAGATTGGGTATTTGATGTTAGGTGTGTCGCTCAGTGTGACCATCTGATGAGATTATTCGCAGAGACAGCCGAAGTAAAACCAAAGGTTATCAAACAGTATCAATAACTAAAACCATTAACTGTATTATATGAGGAGCATAGTGATGAGAAGAAATATAGTTCTCCTGTCGTTTCTGGGGGTTTGCCTTACAGGCAAGGCGCTATTTTTAGCTACGGCCCATGGTGCTTCCAACGACGTGGCCACGACGGTGCAAGAGAGCATGAAATCGTGGGAGCATCATGTAAAGCTCAAGAATGAATCTGTTTTTAAGGAGCTAAAGTGGCGGGCGGTGGGTCCAAAGTTCCAGGGAGGCAGGATCGAGAGCATAGCTTGTCCGGCTGGTTATACTTCCACTATCTATGTTGGGGTCGGCTCAGGCAACGTATGGAAGACGGTTAACAACGGGGTTACCTGGGAGGCCGTTTTCGAACACGAATCCACTTTTACTATCGGCGATATAGAGGTATCGAAGTCAAATCCGGAGGTAGTCTGGCTGGGGACGGGTGAGAATCTTATGGCCAGGAGTTCTTTTGCGGGAACCGGCGTTTTTAAGTCGATCGACGGCGGCAAGAGCTGGCAAAATATGGGACTGCACGATACGCACCATATCGGCAGGATTGTTATTGACCCTGAGGACCCGGATATCGTTTACGTCTCGGCAATAGGCCATCAATATTCGTTTAATGAGGAGAGAGGATTATTCAAGACGACAGACGGAGGAGAAACGTGGGCCAAGATTCTTTATATCAGCGACGAAGTCGGTGTGGTGGACGTGGCGATGGACCCATCGGATAACCAGATTCTGTATGCTTCGACGTGGAGGGCGAATAGAAAGGCCTGGAATTTTGTGGGCCGCGGAGAAGAATGTGGGATATACAAGACAACGGATGGGGGAGAAACCTGGAAGAGGTTGACCGACGGTTTTCCGGTGGGTGAACGTGTGGGGAGGATCGGTTTGGACATCTCACCTTCGAATCCAAACGTCGTGTATGCTATTATTTCCAATCGGAGAGACGTTTATCGTTCCGATGACAAGGGGCAGAGCTGGGAAAAGGTCAACGAAAAGCAGGTTAGATCGGCTTTCGGTGACATTAAGATATCGCCGGATGATGAAAATGAAATTTATGTTTTAGGTACGCGTTTGCTGCATTCGCGGGACGGAGGAAGAACTTACAGCGGGGTTTCGGAGAAAGTAGTTCACCTGTACCACCATGGGCATAAAGGGCTTCATCTTGATCATCACGATTTGTGGATCGACCCTTTAAATACAGACCGATTACTTTTGGGGACGGATGGGGGATTTTATATCTCGTTCGATAGAAGCGAGACTTGGCTGCACATAAACAATTTGCCGATCGCAGAGTTTTATGCGATATCGGTGGATATGGCCAGCCCGTATAATATTTATGGCGGGACGCAGGATGACGCCGCTCTTTTCGGGCCGAGCACCTATGATCTTGACAAGGGCGGTGAGGACCCATGGAAACACGTATATATAGACCGCTGGGGAGGAGGAGATTCGTATTTTACACCGGTTGATCCGACGGATCCGGACACTATTTATTACGAGCAGCAATTCGGCAGCCTGAAGAGGAAGAACATGAAGGACGGATCGACAAAGTACATTAAGCCCAGAGCTAAGAAGGGCGAGCCTCGTCTTCGTTGTAACTGGATGACTCCGTTCGTAATTTCGCATCACAATCCTATTACGCTGTACTATGGAGCAAATAAATTATTCAAATCCCTCAACCGAGGCGACAGTTGGACCTGTATAAGCGGCGATTTGACGACCAATCCCGGTCCGGAAAGACGGGGCAATGTTCCTTACGGAACCATAACCACTATTTCAGAGTCTGCTCTTAAACCCGGATTGATTTATGTCGGGACGGACGACGGGAATGTGCAGGTTACCCGGAACGACGGGTTTAGCTGGGCCAAGATCAATACGGGGCTGGACGACAAGTGGGTCAGTCGCGTGGTGGCGTCACAGCATGAATTGGGAACGGTGTATGTTTCCCTGACGGGGTATCGCGAGGATGATTTTGAAATATATCTGTATATGTCAACGGATTACGGCTTAACGTGGAGGTCTATAGCAGGTAATCTTCCTTGCGAGTCGATAAATGTCATAAGGGAGGATCACCGGGATAAGGATATTCTTTATGTTGGTACTGACCTGGGGATTTACGCTTCGCTCGATAGGGGCAAGAAATGGTATTCGCTCTGCAGTAATTTACCGACCTGTGCGGTCCACGATATTGCGGTGCATCCCCGTGAGAACGAATTGGCCATCGGCACACATGGCAGAAGTGCTTTCGTTCTGGATGTGGAAACTATTCAGAGTATCGAGCGGGAGACTTATGCGAAAAAGAGGGATGGTACTGACGCGGCGGCGCGGATGCGTTCCTGGAGGCATCATGTGAAGCTCGAGAACGAATCACCATTTAAGAGCCTGAGATGGAGATCTGTTGGTCCTATGCTCCAGGGCGGCCGTATCGAGGCAATAGCTGTGCCGCCAGGCAATCACGGCACGATATATGTCGGCCCCGGCTCGGGCAATATATGGAAAACCGTCAACAATGGCTTAACCTGGGAGCCTATCTTCGAAAATGAATCCACTTTCACCATCGGCGATATTGCCGTTTCCAGTTCTAACCCTGATATTATCTGGGTAGGCACAGGGGAAACTCCACCTCGGCACAGTGGCTATGCCTATGCGGGCACGGGAGTCTTCAAGTCCACAGACGCAGGGCAAACCTGGACGAATATGGGGCTGCATGATACTCATCATATCGGCAAGGTTATCATCGATCCTGAGAATCCCGATGTAGTTTACGTGGCCGCCATCGGTCATTTCTGGTCACGAAATGAGCAGAGGGGCCTTTTCAAAACCACTGATGGAGGGAGAAGCTGGGAAAAAGTTATTTATATCAGTAATCAAACCGGAGTCGTCGATTTAGTTATGGACCCTGCTGATAATAAAACACTTTATGCCGCCGCATGGCAGCTTATCAGCGGAAAAGAAAGCGGAATATACAAGACTATTGACGCCGGAAAAACCTGGAAAAAATTAACCGACGGCCTGCCAGCCGGTGATTTGGGACGTATCGGACTGGATGTCTCCGTGAGTAACCCTGATATTGTCTATGCCTTTATTGATAATTGGGCAACCGGCAGCGGCAGACGAAGGATCGTCGGGGGAGAAGTATATCGTTCCAGCAACAAAGGTGAAACCTGGGAAAAGGCCAATGAAGAAGATTTGTATTCCGTTTTTTCGATATATGGATGGAAATTCTGCGACATCAGAATCTCACCCGATAACGAGAATGAGATTTACATCCTGGGCAATCGTGGGTTCCATTCCAGAGACGGCGGGAAAAGCTATGAGCGCTTCGGCGAAAAGATTATTCGCCTTCACGATACCAAGGGGAAGGTTCTTCACCTCGATCATCATGAATTGTGGATTGACCCATTGAACCCCGATCGGGTGATCCTGGGAAATGACGGCGGGCTTTTCATGTCCTATGATAGGGCCCGGAGCTGGCTGCATATTAACAATCTTCCCATTGGAGAATTCTACTTTGTTTCCACAGACATGGAGACGCCATATAACATCTACGGCGGCACGCAAGACAACGCTGCTCTTTATGGACCGGGCAGCTATGAAGTTAAAGACGCAACCCAAGATACCTGGAAACATATTTTTCTGGATCGATGGACCGGAGGGGACGCTTTTGTCACGCTCAGGGACCCCACCGACAGGAATATCGTTTATTACGAACACCAACATGGTGATATGAAGCGTATGGACATCACCGGCACATCAATATTGTCCGGGGGCGAATTCTCGCAAAACGTCTCCCTGCGGGCCGAACGAGGAGAGCCGCGCCGGCGGTTCGGATGGTACACGCCCTTTATTATCTCGCATCACAATCCCTACACTCTTTATGCGGGGGGAGATAAACTGTTGAAGTCTCTTAATCGTGGAGAAAACTGGTACGCCGTCAGTCCGGACCTGGCTGACCCTGGCAGCGGAGAGCGCAGCGTCGTTCCGTTCGGTACTATCACTATGATCTCCGAATCTTCTTTTAAGCCAGGTTTGATATATGTGGGAAACGAGGGAGGCAGTGTTTATCTGACACAAAATGACGGCGAAAGCTGGCTCAAAATCGACAGTGACCTGCCGGACAAATGGGTCAGTCGCATCGAGGCTTCCAGGTATGAAATGGGCACCGTTTATGTCTCCTTTACCGGCTATCGAGAGGACGACTTCGAAAAATATCTCTATATGTCAACCGACTACGGCGAGAACTGGGCATCGATTGCTGGGAACCTGCCCTCTGAGTCAATAAATGTAGTTAGAGAAGACCCCAAAAAAAAGAATATTCTTTACGTTGGAACAGATCTTGGAGTATATACCTCCCTCGATCGGGGCGTGAGCTGGCATTCGATATGTAATAATTTGCCTACCACACCGGTACATGATATGGTTGTCCACCCGCGGGAGAATGAGCTGGTCATCGGCACGCATGGTAGAAGCGTTTTTGTTTTGGATGTGAAGGATATTCAAGACTATAAACAAAACCAGTAAGGCAGGATGGGCAGCAATTGAAGCGGTGCTGAAGATTCGGAACATCTTATCCTTTTCATTTTTCCGCCTTCATTTCCGTACGATAGCCGAAAACACAATTCTCGATTCGCAA
>CBDVBL010000184.1:0-4946 GCA_965372205.1 uncultured bacterium | reverse complement strand
CTTGCGATAGCAGAAAAGAAGACCCTTCTCATCGATATCGACCCACAGGGTAATTCCACCTCCGGTGTAGGAATAGACAAAAATATCGTGGATACATCAATCTATGATGTTCTGCTCGGTGATGCCTCAATTGAGGAATGTATAAAGGATACAGAGATCGGATATTTGCAGATTCTGCCGTCAAATATCAACCTTGTTGGCGCCGAGGTCGAACTTGTTGCCTTAACCAATCGGGAGTACCTGCTGAAAAAATCGCTGTTTCCGATCAGGGATGATTATGAATTTATTATCATTGACTGCCCTCCGTCCTTAGGACTTTTGACTATCAATACCTTAACTGCCGCCGATTCCCTTATTATTCCAATACAATGTGAATATTATGCTCTGGAAGGATTAGGTCAGTTATTGAATACCATCAGATTGGTGCAGAGGCAATTGAATCCTGGCCTCGAAATCCATGGTGTGTTATTAACGATGTATGATAGTCGTCTTAACCTTTCCAAGCAGGTGGCGGAAGAGGCGCGAAAGTTCTTTGCGGATAAAGTATTTGATACCGTAATCAGAAGAAACGTCCGGCTCTCCGAAGCGCCGAGCTTTGGAAGACCAATTATGCTTTATGATATTCTCTGCACAGGCTCGGCGAATTATATGAATCTTGCCAAGGAGGTTTTAGCAAGATGAAACGATTGGCATTGGGTAAGGGATTAGAGGCGTTGATTCCCGGCGCAACTGAGGCTGATGAGAAAAATGTTACATCCGATTCGCCGGGACAGAGAGTCATCCTAGAGATTCCCATTGAGAAAATCAGCCCCAGTCCCTTTCAGTCCAGACAGGCTTTCGATGCGGGCAAGCTGGCTGAGCTTGCAGAGTCAATTAAGGAGTGCGGTGTGATACAACCCGTTGTTGTTCGACCCGTGAACGATAACTATGAGTTAATCGCCGGGGAACGCAGGCTAAAGGCCGTCCAGAAACTGGGCTGGTCCGCTATTCCGGCTATAGTAGTCGAATCCGCTGATAACGAAACCGCTATGGAGTTGGCGCTGATAGAAAATCTCCAGAGAGAGGATCTAAATCCGATCGAGGAAGCGTCCGGTTATCATCGCCTGATAACAGAATACAATCTCTCTCAGGCCGATGTCGCCGCCAAGGTCGGCAAGGATCGTTCGTCGGTAGCAAACACCATCAGGCTTCTATCGCTGCCCGGTGACCTGCAGAAGATGCTGATTGATGGCAGAATATCTGCCGGCCATGCTCGCGCACTTCTCGCGATACCGATTGATTCCGAGAAATTCTCCCTGGCCCAGAGGGTGGCCAAAGAGGATCTCTCAGTTCGGCATCTGGAACGTCTGGTATATGCCGATAAGACTATCAGAAAACAGCGGCTGCCCCGCCAGCAATCGGCGCAGATCGCATCTATCGAGGAATCACTGAAGAGGAAGTTTGCCACCAAGGTCACGATCACCCAGATGCGAAAAGGTGGCAAGATAACAATAGAATATTACTCGGTGGACGAACTGAATCGGTTGCTTGAATTCTTTGGAGTTATGGAGAACTTTTGAGCAGAAGAGTAACATTGATGATAATTCCCGAGGGAAGCAGGAAGGTCTTCTCTCGAACGTTTCGGTCGTCTTTTTTCAAATTCATCATGGCTTTTCTCGCCCTCTGGGTCATAGCGCTGGTTGTTGTTACATTCTTTTATTCCCGAATGTCCTTTATGGCCTTGAAAGCTTCGATGCTCGAAGAGGAGAACCATAACCTGAGAGGTTATCTGGCGCGCGTCGTCGACATAGAGAAAAGCTTCAAGCAAAACCGTGAGCTGACGGCGCGTCTGGCGCAAATGGCAGGGGTTGATCTGGAAGATTTCGAACAGCCCGAAAGAATCAATTTCGATTCCGCATTGGCGGTTGCGCCCGACACCGGTTCGGATGGTATCGCGGGTTCCGGTAGCTTGCAGATCCCGTTGACAAGAGAGGAGCTGGCGAAGCAGACAATTCCCTCAGATAGGCCTCTCTACGGATGGATTACCAGAGCTTTTTCGACCGATGAGAAATCGGGCGAAAAACACGGCGGCGTCGATTTTGCAGTCAAAACCGGCACAACTGTCGCCGCTACTGCGTCGGGCCATGTGGCATTCGCAGGATGGGATGAAAACCTGGGCAATCTGGTCATAATCGATCATGGAAACGGCCATGAGACCCTCTACGGCCATAATAAAAAATTGCTTGTTGAGGAGGGCGACAATGTCTTAAAAGGAGACGTGATTGCGCTATCGGGCAACACCGGTCATTCCACGGCGCCGCATCTCCATTACGAGATACAAAAGGATGGCGTACCGGTAGATCCGACATCATTCTTGGATTGATCGAATGATCTGGCAAAGTTTAAATAAGCTATTCATCGAAAGAAGGAACTATGAACGGAAACAAAGGCGATACTCGACTGGGAACCATTATAGGTAAAGGCACGAAAATCGAGGGTACTATTAACATCGAGGGCGCTACGCGCATCGACGGTACGGTTACCGGCAAACTCATTGCCAACGATATCGTAACTGTAGGATCAACCGGCGTTGTAAAAGCGGAGATCAGGGCCCGCTCCATCGTGGTCGGCGGCCGGGTCGAGGGCAATCTTGTGGCCAGCGAGAAGGTCGAACTGCAGGCGAAATCTGAATTGGTTGGCGATATCACATCCAAGTCGCTTCTGGTAGAACACGGGGCTATATTTCACGGCAATTCGAGGATGAAGGATTCGGTACCTGCTCCTTCTCCATCGCAGGCGGCGAAGACGCCTGATATGCTGAGGAAATAAGATGGAATCAAGGCTCGCCCTCTACGGCATCGGCCTGTTCGTCCTGGGAATTCTCCTTCTGGCATATCTGCTGAGAAAAGTCGTTAAGAGAATCCGCTACCGCGACTCAGGCGAACCGATGGCGAAAGTGCCGGGCGGCGCCAGGATTATTCTGATAATTCTTGCACTTTTATCCATTGTCTTGTCTCAGGGTTTCTTCTGGCTATCATCCCAGCTTAAATACTACCGGCCTTTAAACAACGAAGGCACTATCGGAAGGCTCGCCGTCAATAGAACGGGCGATCCGATAAAATCATTGGAGATGCGCTACGTACCGGCATCCGGCCATAACCTAAGTGTTGAAAACATGTTCTATCTCTCAGGCGACTCATGGCGTTTTTCCGGGGAAATATTACGATTCAAATTCGCCCGGAATCAATTTAGCCTACCGGAGAAGGCTTTCAAAACAACAGAGTTTAACGGCCGCTTCATCGCCCGGAGATCACCGTCGAGCACCGGCGCCCTCTTGCATACCGAGGAACTGGAGGGCGGGCAATCTGCAGTTTTCGAGTTTTTCAGAGACACCCGTCTGTTCAAATGGTTCGCCGAGGTGGATAGCTTTGCCATCGATTGGGTGACGGTGGAGGATAGCGAGAGCTATGAATTGAGTATCAATTCAGAAGGTTTAGTAGATATCGAATAAACGCGCTAATGCAATTGTTAACGTGATATAATACTTTCCCCTGTTCCCTTTTGCTTCTTAATTTCGTATAATAGGTAATCGCCGCCGTTACGGGCGGCGGTGACTTTACACGCAGACGCATCAGGCGATGCTTAGCACGAATCAGATCCGGGAGGATAGATGAGTTCCGAAAAAGGCGATCTTAAGGCGGTTGAAAGACTTACCGAGGGCTTCCAGACTATAAAATCCGAAATCGGCAAGGTGATTATCGGGCAGGATAAGGTGATCGAGCAGCTTTTGATAGCCATCCTGGCTCGCGGTCACTGCCTGTTTGTCGGCGTACCGGGGCTGGCCAAGACCTTGCTGATCTCGACACTGGCAAAAACCCTCGATCTGAAATTCTCCCGTATCCAGTTCACACCCGATTTAATGCCGTCGGATATCACCGGCACCGAGGTTATCGAGGAGAACCGCACCACCGGCGGCCGGGAGTTCCGATTCCTCAAAGGGCCGATCTTCGGCAACATTATCTTAGCCGACGAGATCAACCGCACACCCCCCAAGACCCAGTCGGCGCTCTTGCAGGCGATGCAGGAATACGAGGTCACCGCCGCCGGCAATACCCATAATCTCGAAAAACCGTTTTTCGTACTGGCCACACAGAACCCGATCGAGCAGGAGGGCACCTACCCCTTACCCGAGGCCCAACTCGATAGATTCATGTTCAATATCTATGTCGATTATCCGTCGGAGGCGGAGGAGAACGAGATCGTGCGCACTACAACGTCGGCCTACACCAGCGATGCCGGCGTGGTGATGAAATCCGACGAGATCCTCGAGTTGCAGGACCTGGTGCGCCGAGTGCCAGTGGCCGATACGGTGATCGCCTATGCGGTTCGGCTGGCGCGCGCCACCCGTCCGCCAAATAGCGAATACGATTATATCAAAAACTGGGTCAGCTGGGGTACCGGCCCGCGCGCCTCGCAGTATATGGTGCTGGGCGCCAAGACCCGCGCCATCCTCCATGGCCGTCCCACGCCGTCTATCGAGGATATCCGCGAGGTGGTCCGCCCGGTCATGCGCCACCGCATTGTAACATCCTTCTCCGCCGAGGCCGAGGATATCGGCACCCTGGATATCGTGGATAAGCTCCTGGGGGATGTGGCGGAGTAGGAAGACCTACTAACCGCTTATTACATAACGTGTTAAGGGGTCGTTTTTCAAGATTCGACTTGAAAATGAACTTTTTCTGTATTATGCTTAATTATTGAGGAAACAGAATTCAATCTAATCTGAGAAAATGTATGCGAAAATTATTGATTTTTTTCTAACACACCGATATCATTAGGTAGTAGACGAAAAGTAGGAAACGACATGATCTTTAATGAAAAAAAATTCAGAAACGCAATATTGTTTTTTCTTAATCATTGCAACAATGCCAAATTAGGAAAAACAAAGCTACTTAAGCTTTTCTATT
>CBDVBL010000183.1:0-4960 GCA_965372205.1 uncultured bacterium | reverse complement strand
CCGTCGTATTGATGAACGTAAGAGCCCATCTCGTAAAAGCCCCAGTCGAAGAGGAAATTCTTCTGCACCGGCAGATTATTATCCTGGTCAAAATAAAGCGCGTTCGCCGTTACCGAGAAATCCGGCTCAACGGAAACCGATACGTTCAGATCCGGGATATGATTTTCGTTGAGATCCAGAAACTGGGTCATCGGGACAAAAGCGCCCGGATACGTGTAATCGCTCAGGAAAGGTTCAAACAGGCTAACGGTGATAGTCAGGCCTCCCACCACCGCAAATCCGGATTCCGGAGGCCAGGTATCCCAATCGGGGTCGGCGAGGAGATCCTCGATGGCACATGACATATGAAGGTTGGTACCCTGGTAAGAATATTGAATATCAGCTATTCTCTCGAAGGTTGTATCCTGAAGATCAACATGATACAGGCCGGGATCGAGGAGAAACGGGACATCCGCGTAAACCATGGCGGTTGCCGAAAGCCCGAGGTCGTCCGGATTATAGAGAACGAATGCGTAAATGTAGAATTCCAGACCGCCGTCGGTGGTAGGCCAGCCGCCGCCTGCATTATCGAGCCGCGCAAATATCCTGTTGTCAGAATATGTGATAGCGTATCCTGCCAGGTCGAGCCATTCACCCGGGGTTCCGGGCATCGTATCGCCTGTCGGTTCATCGGCCAGATCGGCATACAGGTCCATCTCCGGCGGAAATTGATTGCCGGTATTCCTGAAAGATTGAGTTACGACCAGCGTTTCAGCCTCCACGCGGCCGTAATACTCGATTACGCTTACAGGTTCCTCGAAAGGCCAACTGCCTTCGTAGGTATTCAAATAATAAGGCGGAAAATCGACATGCTCCAGGGGAATCGAATGGATTTCAGGGAAGTTACTTATCCGGGCCTGGATGGAGACATCGAAGATCGGCAGATCGAAGGGATCTAAAAAATCGAGATTGAAAACGACGGAATCTCCCGGCATCAGTGCCGATGATGTTACATTTTCTATGGGCGCCGCAACCGCCGTTGACCCTATCGATAGTGCAATTAGAAAGACAATGACCGTTTTCATGATTTTACTCCTTTTAATTAATGCCCCGCTTTTTATTGCTTCAATTCTATCAATATACCCCCGGCTGATTCGGGGTGAATAAATGCAATTAGAGAACCTCCGGCACCCTGCCGAGGGGTATTATCGATCATTTTCGCACCTTTCGATTTCAACTCGGCGATGGCCGCGTGAATGTCATCAACAAGGAGGCAGAAATGGTGAATCCCCGGCCCGCGCTCAGAAAGGAATCTGGCAATGGGAGAATCATCGTCCAATGGTTCGATAAACTCCAGTTTGCTGTTTTGAATATCGAGAAACGAAAGGCTGACCTTGTTTGCAGGATTGGTCTCCACCGGCCCGGTATTCAGACCGAACAGTTTTTCGAATATCGACGAATAGTTTTTTATATCATCAACCGCGACAGCGACATGATGCAAGCCGAGAATTTTCAAAATACGACATTCTCCTTATATTCGCCCCACGTCTCGCGGAGTATTCCGCAGATTTCCCCCAGTGTAACCGAAGACTCCACGCATTTTATTACCGTGGGGATGATATTGTTTTCGGAGCTGGCGGCCTCTTTCAATTCATTCAACCGCTTATCAACCAGAGCGGGGACTCTGTTTTCTTTTAATGATTTTATGAATTCAATCTGTTTTTTTTCAAGCTGCGGATCTACTTTTAATATGCTTTGCGGATTCTCCGAGTCACCGATGAAATCGTTTACGCCAACGACTATTCGTCGTTTCGTTTCCACTTCTTTCTGGTATTCATAAGCAGCCTTCTGTATTTCCTGCTGGAAATACCCCTGCTCCACCGCCTTTAGCGCCCCGCCGATTTTATCAATTTCGCCAAGATAGTCTTCAATCTTCTTTATCATCTCTGATGTTAAGTATTCTATATAATATGATCCGCCGAGCGGGTCGACAGTGGCGCCGACCATGGATTCATGCGCGATTATCTGTTGAGTCCTCAAGGCGATGGTAGCGCTTTTTTCGGTCGGCAATGCCAGAGCCTCGTCCATGGAATTCGTATGCAGGGATTGTGTCCCCCCCAGGACTGCGGCCAGGGCCTGGATGGTGACGCGGGCGATGTTGTTTTCGGGCTGCTGCGCCGTCAGTGTCGATCCCGCTGTCTGGGTATGGAAGCGCAGCATACATGAACGATCATCTTTAGCCTTGAACCGTTTCCTGATGATCCTGGCCCATACATATCGGGCGGCGCGGAACTTGGCTATCTCCTCGAAAAGATCGTTGTGAGCATTGAAAAAGAAAGACACCCTGGGTGCGAAATCGTCGATGTCCAGGCCGGCTTTAATGGCATGCTCCACGTAGCAGATGCCGTCAGCCAGAGTGAAAGCCGCCTCCTGGGCGGCGGTCGATCCGGCCTCCCGGATATGATAACCGGAGATTGAAATAGTATTCCAGTTCGGCAGACTATCTTTGCAGAATGTGAATATATCGGTAACGAGTCTAAGCGATGGTTTGGGAGGGAAGATATAGGTGCCCCTGGCAATATACTCTTTTAGAATATCGTTTTGAATTGTGCCCTTTAATTTAGTCAAGGCGACATTCTGCTTTTTGGCGACGGTTATATACAATGCCAGAAGGATAAACGCGGTGGCATTGATGGTCATGGATGTCGAGACTTGATCCAGGGGAATCTTATCGAATAGGATTTCCATATCGGCGAGTGAATCTACGGCCACGCCGGTTTTGCCGACCTCGCCTGCGGCCAGCTCGTGATCGGAATCATAGCCGATCTGGGTCGGAAGATCGAAGGCCACCGAAAGGCCGGTCTGTCCTTGTGAGAGCAGGTAGCGGTATCGCTCATTGGATTGCCTGGCGGTCCCGAAGCCGGCATACTGGCGCATGGTCCAGAACCGCTGACGGTACATATCGGGGTAAATGCCCCGCGTGAAAGGATATCGGCCGGAATCACCTGCCAGATGCGCTTGATCTTCGGAATCAGGTCTATCGTAGATGCGCTTTGCAGCTATTCCGGATGATGTTCTTTTCTCTTCCATATTCCGCACTACCCTGTAGCGATAATATAATAGAATCAGGCAAATAAGGAACAAAAAATCTATCAGAAGAAAAACGACAATTCCTGTATAAAATAGAATATGAAAAATGGTTATCCGGTCAAATTGCTTGAATAAAAGCTCGTTTTGCAGTTATTATGATGCAGGAACATCAAACGGAGGTGACTGTAATGAGTTACGGAGGAGGTGCGGCTGCAGGCGTCGCCGCTGCGGCCGCCATAGCCAACGCAATAAAGGCTTCCGGGGCTATAGTCCGGGTTGAAAACGACGATTTTTTAACGATTATCAAGAGGGCTGAAAAACCGCTGGTTGTAATGAAACAGAAAAGCTTCTGGTCGCCAAGCTTCAAATATATCTCAAGCTATAAGGGGCTGGCTTTCTTCACCAAATCAGCCGAGCCGTTGAGGCTTCCGAGCGACGTCGAGCTGATAATGGCGAAAAGCATAAGCATTCCGGGATAGGCCTCCCGCTGGTCCCCTCTCACCGAAATGCACTATAATTCAATCTTCCATATCAGACGGCCGATATAAATAAAAATAGCTATACAGGAGAGCGATATGTTTAATCCCAGGATTCTTATAGCCTCGGCGGCGTCCTTTATATTGATATTGGCAGCCGTTAATTATGTAACCAACACCGGTTACAATAAGATAATGCCGAAACTCGAAGAGCAGAAGCAAAAGATAATCGAACGGCAGAAGCTTTTCTCCGGATATATTCAGGAAGACCTCGAGGATATCGGGGCCTCGACCAGAGATTATGAAACCGCCTCCATCTCGCGGGTTCCGGGTGAATACCCCGAGGTGGAACGGGCTCCGATGCCGCGCAGACCGGTGGGAACCTGGATGGGCGTGAGAAGAGGCCACGAGGCCTACATGGCCGTCATGAGATTCGACAAGCGGCGATACTGGCTGATGATCAAAGATCCCATAGCCGGTGAGATAACCGAAAAGGGGAAATACGATTTCCAGTTCGACAGTATCCGTCTCAAGCCGGAGGATGGGGAGCCTTACATCATGGATTATTACATGGTTTCCGGGACGGGCATTCAACTATACGGTTACGATTATTCATTCAGTTTCGAGAAAGCGAATAATATAGATTTAAATTTTTAGCCTGGCAGCAGCTCTTTCGCGGCGAGTCATAATTTACCATGACCGCAGGAACGGCACAAGGCGGTCATCGTAAGCCGTGATTCATACATGAACCACAATTATCATAATTCATATTATATTTTTCCCCGCGCTTCGCAAATAAGTCGGGGCGAGAGGATTTGAACCTCCGACTCCACGGACCCGAACCGTGTGCGCTACCAGACTGCGCTACGCCCCGAATTCTTCAACTGTAATTAATAGCTTTTCCCCCGAGAGTCAACAGAAGATTGCCCTTAACGTCTCACCCCTCTTTCCAACTTTCTTACCACCTTCTCGAAGATATCCAGGGCCCGAGAGGCGACCTCTTCGTCAATTACCAAGGGAGGCACAAATCTCACGGTGCAAGCACCGCAGGTAAGAAGCATCAACCCCTGACGGAAACATCCCTGCATAACCTTTTCGGCAAGCTCCGGAGCTGGCTCCTTAGTCTTCTTGCTTTTGATCAGCTCGATCCCAATCATTAAACCTTTACCCCTGACGTCCCCGATAATCTTCGACTCCCTCTCGAGCTTCTTGAGACGTCGCATGATGAACTTGCCGACCTTCTCGGCATTTTGCATCAGCCCATTCTCGACTAAGTCTATGGTCTCCATAGCGGCAACGCAACCCAGCGGGCTGCCTCCGAAAGTGGTGGAGTGCGCTCCCGGCTCCCAGCTCATCAACTTCTGGGAGGCGGTGCAGGCTCCCAGGGGAACTCCAGAGGCCAAGGCCTTGGCGAT
>CBDVBL010000182.1:0-4972 GCA_965372205.1 uncultured bacterium | reverse complement strand
GTGATTGTTGTCCCGAAAAGGCCGGGAATGAAAGGTTAGCGGATCAGCATCATCTTGTTGGTTCGGGCGAATATCCCGGCATTCAGCCGGTAAAAGTAGACGCCGGAAGGGACGTCAGCGTTTCTATAATCGGTCCCGTCCCATGTCACGGCATGAATGCCGGCCTCCCGATAACCGTTTATGAGCGTTCTTACACGCTGGCCCAATATGCTGTAGATTTCAAGAGTTACTGCCTGTCCCACCGGCAGGGCGAATTCAATTATGGTCTCCGGATTAAAAGGATTGGGATAATTCTGCTTTAGGGCAAAAGTCGTCGGCATTCCCTCAGCCACGTTCGCGACTCCGGTGGGATCGCCATAGGTAATCGTGCCCGATACGAATGCTGGCTCAAAACCGGTTAAACCATCCAGAAGACCGAATTTCAACGATCCCCCCACGGGATCAACAAATGCTTCGATCGTCACGTATTGATCGGGCGTATTCGATTCAATCCTGAAAACGAGGTTCATAATATGTGCCCGCTCATACCCGGTTACAAGCGGCGGGTTATCCTCACCGCCGGTATCCCAGAATCCAAACAACCTCAAAAAATCGCCTTCTTCAACAAAGTCGTAATAGATTTCATCCCAGAGAACGAGATGAGGGGGATCGGGAACCACATAGACCATATCGATAGTGAAGCCACCCTCGGGGGCTCCAATCATTAAGGGAAGGTTAAAATAGGCGACGGAGTCATCGGTGACAGCATAGATAGGTACTTCCACCAGCGTATCACCTGAATTCGAGACCACGTCTCCGATAATGATGCTGTCAGGGGCTCCTGGATCCTGGGCAAGAACTAATCCGTTTGCTAAAGAGCATAGGGCAATGATAATAACCAGAAACCTCATCGTACGTCTCTCCATGTTAACACGAACAGGCTTCGCCGAATCCATATTCAATTTCGTCAAATATATTTGATTTGTCAAGTAAATTATACAGCAACGCGCAGCGATATCACTCAATCTTAAGATGCTATACTCTGATTTATCCAGATTTTTTGTGAAACTCAGACAGGTTCAGTGACTTCTTCGGAGACCTCTTTTTTGGTCTGCAAACCATATTTTTTTAGTTTTTCAAAAAGAGTCGTATAATCGATTTTCAGGATCTCTGCGGTTTTTTTCTTATTTCCCCTGCTTTGCGATAAGACTCTTTTGATCAAGGACTTTTCAGCCTCGGCCTGGGCCTGAGCGGCAATCTCTTTCAACCCGGCTCCCTCCCTTACCCTGATTTCTGCGGGAGTTGCCAGGCGGATGGCAAGATGATCGGGGCTGATGGTTTTCGCTTCGCAGAGTATAATAGCTCGCTCAATGGTGTTTTCCAGTTCTCTGACATTTCCTGGCCAGTGATATTTATCCATCAGGGCCAGCGAATCAACCGAAAGTCTCTTTTTCCGTTTATTCATCTCGGTGCAGAATCGCTCAACGAAATAATCCGCAAGCGCGGGAATATCGTCACGTCGATCTCTTAACGGTGGAATCGTTATCGGAAAAACCGACAGACGGTAAAAGAGATCTTCGCGGAATCTCTTTTTCCGTATAGCATCTTTAATATCGATGTTGGTGGCCGCTATCACCCGCACATTAACATTAATGGTTTTGATCCCGCCGAGCCTTTCGAATTTCTTTTCTTGCAGGACCCGGAGGAGCTTGGCCTGTAGTGAAACATCCATATCTGAAATCTCATCCAAAAACACTGTACCGTTCTCGGCTATCTCGAATTTACCCATTTTGCGGGCTGTACTGGAGGTGAAAGCTCCTCTCTCCGATCCGAAAAGCTCGTTTTCGAGCAATTCCCGGGGTATGGCCGCACAATTGATCGGCACAAACGGCCCATCTTTCCTCGGCGACAGATAATGGATAGCGCGAGCAAAAAGCTCCTTGCCGGTGCCGGATTCGCCGAGCAAAAGTACACTGGTATCGGATGCTGCAACCTTCTGAACTAATTCGGTGGCTTCCTTCATCTTGCCCGATTTGCCTATTATTTCGGTCAATCCCAGATTCTGAGCCAGCTCCTCCCGCAACAGGATATTCTCCGCTTTCAAACGCCTGTTTTCGAGGGCTCGTTTTATGAGAAGTGACAAACGATCGGTATCGAATGGTTTGGTCAGGAAGTCGAATGCACCTATCTTCATAGCCTGGACCGCAGATTCAACGGTTCCGAATGCGGTCATAACTATAACAGATGCCTCGGGATCGACCTCTTTCACTTCCGAGAGAACCTTCAGACCATCGGCGCCGGGAAGCTTCAGATCGGTTAGAACTAAATCGTACCGCTTTTCTCTGGCCTTGTTTATGCCCTCCTGCCCGTCGGATGCCACGTCAACTTCATAACCCTCCTCGGTCAGGGTGGCAGAAAGCATTTGCTGTAAAGCGCCTTTATCTTCGACTACAAGGATAGAAGCCAAATCACTCTCCCTAAAATTATGCTGTTCACAATGAATATCGGCAGAATGTTATGGCTCTTAAGGCAGGCAGGTCCTGCAGGGAGATAAGCCTATATCCAGCGTTTCGTTACGCGTTTTAAACAGTCTCGCCCGAGAAGGATCGGTAGATTTTATGCTAGGACAGAGAGGCCTATGAAAACGAAAAGACCCGAAAGGACTTATGTAGTATTTCTCGGGTATCGGATCCGGCAGAGACCATATTCCGACATTCAACGATCTGGCTTTCCTCTGTGCCGAAATAAGCTGCTTTGCCATCCTCCGATTCTTTTCAAACAGGTATACCGATGCGAAGCCCGAGTCGATTACAAGTTTGTTGTAGAAAATCGAATCAATAAATAAATAAACCAATCGGCGACCGTAACGATCCATAGGTTCTACATCATATTCTATACGCACTTTCGCTCCCAGCAGAATCGACTCGGCGAAAGCGCTCGCCATCTCGAAAAACGGCCGCCCCTCCTCGGGCGTGTCGACGCCTATTAATCTGACCTGGCCCCCATCTGAAAGGAGAAATGTATCTCCGTCCATTACCTGCTCCACATACAATGCAGAATCCGCTCTCTCAGCAGATGATTCACGGGCATCCTGGCTTTGTCTTCCCCTCTCTTTGGCCGGAAGCAAGAGCAGGATTATCGATAAAACTATCATAACGGCTGATAGCAGGAGCCATCTTTTCGAGGATTTTTCAGTCATACTATTTTTTCTTTAATCTATATATGACCGCCATTCCCCCGGACAATTCCACATACGATGATTCGTCCCATCCATCTGAAAGTACCCGCAGGATTTTCTCTTGCGTTGAGAATGCTTTAAGTGAATCGGGGAGATATTCATAGGCATATTTTTTATTCGTGAAGATCCTCGTCAGGAGCGGAGCTAATCGATAAAAATAAAACCTGAAAAACGGCCCGAGTATTTGACCTTGCGGATGTCCAATTTCAAGGATCCTTGCAACGCCGCCTTTTTTTAATACTCTTCTCATCTCGTCGGTGAACGACGGCAGATCGGTGAGATTTCTGAGGCTGAAACCGGATATAGCCCCGCTGAAAACGCCGGTCTTAAAAGGCAATCTTTCGACATCACAGACAACAATATCATATCTGTCGCCAAAACTCCTATCCAGAGTCTTTCTTGCATGGGCGATCATCTTCGGGGACAGATCGGCGATCAAAACACGGCCAATGAAGCCCTTCGTGGATAAGAGTTTCTTCGCCATCTGTCCACCGCCGCCGCAGAGATCGATCATCAATCCGTCGGCAGGCATATTCTCTGCCGTCTTCCGCCGCCATCTGTTGTCGGCCCCGAACGACAGAATAGTATTCAACAGATCGTATCTCAGGTGAATATCATCGAACATCCGCCTGATAAATTGCTTCTTATCGGACTCTTCTAATTGTCTCATGGAGGGAACGATGAAGTGTTTCTGGCCAATATATTCGTTTATAATCCTAATCTAATCTTTGTCCGGGCACCGGTTCATACATGCTTATGCTTTACAAAACGCTCAAAAATCCCGCTCCACGACGAAATCCACCAGCTCGATTAATACCGATTTCCATTTATCATCGATAGAGTCATCGAGGGAATCAATGAGCGTTGATCGAGCGTTCCTGGCCAGTTTTTGTGATACCTCGATTGCAAATTCTATAGACTCGTATTCCCTCATCAGGGATAGGATATTGTCGACCATCTGTATATCTTTTTCGTTTCTATTCCTGTCCAGCGAATCTATAATATAACGCTTTTCATCATCGGTGCATTTACTCAGGAGGTTTATCAAAATCAGAGTTCTCTTCCCCTCGAGGATGTCGCCGCCGATCTCCTTACCGTATTTCTCCTTGTCGCCAATCAGGTTTAAAACATCATCCTGAATCTGGAAAGCTACTCCGAGATCCATCCCGAACTTCACTATCGTCTTCTTTACATCGCCGGGCGCGCCCGCAATAAAGCATCCTGTCCAGGACGGCGTGATACAGGTATACCAGGCGGTTTTGCGCCGACACATATCAAAATAATCTTCTATGCTAACATCCCATCGGTGATTATTCGCCCAGGCGAGTTCTATATGCTGTCCGGATGTCGTCTGCGAGTACATATACAAGAACTCTCCGAATATGGACAGGGCTTTTTCGGCCCCGAATATATCCTTATTTTTGAGTATCAATTCCCACATCTTTCCCGCCAGTGCATCGCCGGCGTTCAGCGCCAGAGGAACCCCGTACTTCACATGAAGAGCCGGAAGCCCTCGCCTCAGATCGGATTGATCTTCTATATCGTCGTGGATAACAATCCAGTTCTGAAACAACTCCAGCGCCGCTGCAGTGTTCAGTGCAATCTCGTCACTACCACCAAAAGCGCGATTGAATATTAAAAGTAGCCCCGGTCGTAATCCCTTTCCGGATCGGGACGGATAATCGCGCATCATGGTATACAGAAGGTCGATTTCGGGGATTTCATGAGTAGATGGTATCTCCTCGAAGATATATT
>CBDVBL010000181.1:0-4976 GCA_965372205.1 uncultured bacterium | reverse complement strand
CAAACCGCAAAACTAAAGGGCGTCATAATTCGCGTTTTGGCGTTTCATATCGAAACCCTGAAGAGGCGGATCTTCGGCGTTAACGCTTTAACCGATAAATAGATACGGAATCCCTGATGGCCGGAATACTATTTCTCGGAGCTTCGGCACGACCTTTGCCTCGTAGGCTACCGGTTCGTTGAGAATGAAAAAGCAACAGGCGTAAGATTCGAAATTTTCGGTGTATTAAAGTCGAATGACCAAAGTTCGATAAAACAGACAAGAGATGTAACGCAAACCCAAAAACCTGAGAGGTGAGTAAATGTTGAGTAAATTCCATCGAAACAGCAAAGGTTTCACGTTGATCGAGCTGATGATCGTCTTGGTCATCATCGGAATCCTGGCCGCCCTGGCGATCCCGCGTTTTATGCGCTCGACAACCAAATCTAAACAATCTGAGGGCAAGCAGCTCTTAAAGCAGATCTACACCATGCAGAGGGCCTACAGACAGGAATTCAATGCTTATTGCTTGAGCGGTGTTACGGCCAGCGCCACTGCGCCGAACGCTTTTGCCCGCCTGGGTGTTGACATCATGGCTTCGGCCCGTTACTCCTATGCCATGGTTGCAACTGTTAACACCTTTACCTGTACGGCTACTGCTAACCTTGACGATGACGTTGCCATCGATACCTGGACGATCAACCAGACCGGGGCCTTAGTGAATACTATCGACGACTCGGTAACCTAATCAGGGCGAACTGTCAGGGGGACGATTAACGTCCCCCTTTTTTTTATTCAGGAGAAGGTGAGAGACCAATGTTCAGAAGGAAAACAGGAAATTCGTCGGGACTTACTCTGATAGAGTTGATGATTGTCGTTGTTATTATCGCTATCCTGGCGGCGCTGGCCATCCCCAGGTTCATGTCATCGGCCGCCAAATCGAAGCAATCGGAACCCAAACAGCTTCTGAAACAAATCTATGGTATGCAGCGCGCCTATTTTATGCTTAACGAAAATTACTGCTTAAACGGGGTCACCGCCTCTGCAACGGCCCCGACGGCTTTCGCCATAATTCATGTCGAGATAATGGCCAACGCCCGTTATTCATATAGCATGGCCACCGGCGCCAATACCTTCACCTGCACGGCAACCGCGAATATCGATGACGACATTACCATCGATACGTGGACCATAAATAACGCCGGCCAGCTGATAAATACCATTGATGACGCAACCAGCTGACGGGATCTTGATTTAACTCAATTAATCCGGTTTACAACTTCCGATAAAGAAGATATAATTCGAAAATGCGTGATCCGATTCTACTGGCGTTAGTCTTTCTTCTGGGGATCACCTTAGGAAGTTTTCTCAATGTCCTCATTTATCGTCTGCCTCGCAGGCTGTCCCCGATAAGACCATCATCGAGATGTCCTCAATGCGACTCGAAGATTAAGTTCTACGACAATATCCCGATTTTCTCATACTTAATCCTGGGAGGAAAATGCCGCAGCTGCGGGAGCAAAATCTCGATTCGTTACCCGGTAGTGGAAGCCTCGGCAGGGCTTTTATCGGTCCTGGCGCTATATCACTTTGGAATTACACTAAGAGGTTTCGAGGCTCTATTTCTATCCCTCATATTCATCGCCATATTCTTCATTGACATGGAATTCACAATTATACCCGATGTTTTTACACTGCCTGGAGTAATTATCGGATTCGGGATTAGTTTTCTGCCGGGCGGTTTTGTCAACTGGAACCAGTCTCTAATCGGTCTTCTTGTGGGAGGCGGGTCATTTTTCCTGGTCGGCATGCTGGGAGAGTTCTTGTTCAAGAAGGAAGCCTTGGGCTTCGGCGATGTAAAATTCGCAGCCATGCTGGGAGCATTTCTGGGCTGGGAATCTCTGCTTCTGGTCCTGATTCTGGCCTCCTTTCTAGGGTCGGTGGTCGGGATTGCGATGATCTATTTCGCTCGTAAAAAAGGGAAGCCCCACTATATTCCTTTTGGTCCGTTTCTTGTGGCCGGGGCGATGATTGCCATCTATTTCGGCAACATCATCATCAGAGCCTATCTCGATTTCGTAGGCGCCTGAGGTTCATGAAATCGGTCCCTTTCCTGCCGATAATCTCTATTGATGACAAAAAAGTATGATAGATATGAATTGGAGATCATAATCTCACTCGGATTTCTGATCCTTTTTTTGATCTCAATCAATTTCATCTCCGGGTACTCCTTCGAACGAGCCATTCAGGGGCAAGCGGCGCAATTCGATAAGGCCGCTAATATCGCGGCCAACCATATCAGGTCCGAACTGGAAAGGGATATCAATAAGTGGGCAAAATCCAATGAACTGCTGCTGGAGCGACTCCGTGATCTCTCGATGTTGACCAATATCGAGAACATAACTGTAAGCGATACCTCCGGCCAGATCATTGGTGAATTGGCCTCAGCGACATCCGGGAGAAAAGCCACACGCGTTTTGAAACTGAAAAGGCCTCTTAGGCTTCGCAACGGCCGTACGGTTGCATACCTGACCATCGCGACAACTAATTCCATGGGTGATAGATTTGATACGCTGTCTCGATGGGATGCTATTTTCAGGGCTGCCGGGTTGATCGCCGCCCTGATCGTGGCGGCTTATTTCATAAAAGCGGTTCTATATCCGTATCAGCGTATAAAACGCGAGGCAATGGATTACAATCTCGATTTGAAAGATAACGAATCCGGTAAAGGGATTGAATACATCATCGAAACGTTCAAGGATGTTATCAGCGAACTTGAAGACAAGAAAATGCGTCTGGAGACAATGTATAGAAACTCCGAGAAAAGAGCGGATTCCCTGGCCCGCTACAATGAATATATTCTGGGATCGATATCATCGGGGGTGGTCATCTGCGATTCCAACGGAATCGTCACCAGGTTCAATCGCTCCGCTGAGAGCATATTGCGGTATTTCGAAAAGGAATGTCGAGGGAAGCATTACCGCGAGATCTTTGGTCAGGAGCATCGCCTCACTTCCATGCTCGACGATGCTTTGGCGGAGGGGATTGTCCATTCACGCCTCGAATTCGAAGTGAAGCGTCCCGATGGCGAGAAACTGTGGCTCGGCTGTTCCTCTTCGATGATTAATGACGAAAAAGGAGAGGGTATGGGGGCGGTGTTGCTCATGATCGATCTAAGCGAAATCCGACGCCTGCAGGAGCTGTCATCATATTCGGAGAAGATGGCCTCGCTGGGGGAGATGTCGGCCGGTCTGGCCCACGAAATCAGAAACTCGCTCGCCGCCGTTATGGGATTTGCCAGGCTGGCGGAAAAAAGCAAGAATCTCGATGATAAGACCGTCAAGCTGGTTGAAGCAATCCGAAACGAATCAGCAGTCGCGGAAACCATACTATCCCGTTTCTTGAATTTCGCAAGACCGCTTGATTTTTACCCTGAAGCGGTAAATATCCCAGAGCTTATCAATTCCGCAATCGAGTACCTGTCGCATCCGAATCTGGAGATTATTAATATCAAATGCCGGCCGATTGATGATATTCCGCTTTTCTCCTGCGATCCCGTGCTTTTAAGACAGGTCCTTGCGAACCTTCTTTTAAACGCCTGCGATGCCATGCCCGACGGCGGCGACATAGTACTTGATGTGAAAGTAGAAAAGAAAAAAACAAACGGTATGAGTGATCTCTTGATATCCGTGGCCGATAATGGAGCGGGCATAGCCCCCGAATCGCTGGAGAAAATCTTCGAACCGTTCCATACTGATAAGCCCCACGGAACCGGCCTCGGCCTGGCGCTGGTCAAGAAAATCGTGATGTTGCATGAAGGTAGAGTTGAAGTCTACAGCAAACCGGGTAAAGGCACCAGGTTTTCCATACGCCTGCCAGTAAGGCCTATAATTGCCTCCCCAAGGGCTATAGAGCAAAAAACCGCAACACATATTATATAGGATATGGGTAGCATGCTTTATCCGAAGGATTAAGCATGCGGGGTTATCTTTATGTTACGCGCAGATTTATGCTTTGCCCCTGAACTTTTTTCCGCGCATCATGAGGTTGAATTCATCTGACTTTCCCCCGGGGATGCTCAGAGATTGCCATTGAGATCCCGCCAAACTCCTGGCAAGAAACACGATCTGTCCTACATGGTAAGCGTAATGAGTAATCTGGCGATTTATAGCCTCGATCACTGTATGCGGCTCGGTACGAATAAGAACGGTCTTATTTAAATCATCCGGATCTAACGGCTCCAGCGCCTCGAATACGTATTGCCATCCTCTTTCCCAAGCCTGAAAAATACTCTCTCTGGAATCACCTTTCTCTATGACGAATTCCGAATCGCGGTGTCGATCGGGCTTTTCGCCGTCGGAGGTGAGAAAATCCCTCCATCGCGACCGCATGTTGCCGGCCATATGCTTCATGATTATTGCGATGCTGTTGGAATTCTCGTCTGGAATGAAAAAAAGATCTTTCTCAGCTACCTGCGATATTGCCTTATCGGCAAGCTCTTTGAGCTTGCGGAATTGATTAATAGCGTCCTTCAGGTAATGATCCTGTCGCACGATCCAGACCTCTTTGTGATAAGTGTAATGGATTTATCCTGAGTTCACGCTTCATGACCGCAATCAGGCCCCGCTTACCGTCATCTCCGCCACCCGGAATGTGGGGGAGGAGATCGGCCCTAGGAATCTCAAATCGTTCGCGACCATATCTATGTTCTTCAGCATCGTAAGCATGTTGGAGGCCACGGTTATCCCCTCCACGGGATAGGCCAGCTCTCCGTTTTCGATCCAGATGCCGGATGCGCCCAGGGAATAATCGCCCGTTACGGGATTGGCCCCGAACCCCATCAGGTTTGTCAGATACAGCCCGTTTTTGACCGACTTGATTATATCGTCAAAACCGTCTTTACCCGCGCGGAGATAGAAATTGAAAGCGCCTATCGATGGCAGAGAATCGTAGCTTCGCTGAGCATTGGCGGTTGATCTGGTGTTTGCTTTCCTGGC
>CBDVBL010000180.1:0-4983 GCA_965372205.1 uncultured bacterium | reverse complement strand
AATCAGTCAGCAAAGTGTTTTTAACATTTTGAGACCGGTAAACGTGTATGCGAAATGAAGAAAAAAGAAGTATTAAAAGCGGTAATACTCGCAGCGGGTGAAGGAATAAGACAACGTGCCAACGGTGATTGCAAGCCGTTAGTATCTCTATTGGGTCTTTCCCTTATCGAAAGGGTTATTCTGACAGCTAAGAATACCGGTATCAAACATTTTCATATTATCGTTGGCTATAAGGCCGACAAAATCAAAAGTTTTATTGGGGACGGCCATAAATACGGCGTGACAATAGAGTATATTCTTAATGACGAGTGGAAACGGGGCAACGGCGTATCAGTTCTCAAAGCAAAATCCCGTATGCACGACCCTTTTACACTCTTAATGGCCGACCATCTATTTGAAGAAAGCATCTTACAAAAACTTCAGGAATCCACCATTGGTGAAGATGAATGCATCCTCTGCGTCGATAGAAACGGGCGTAATTATCTAAACCTCGAAGATGCGACGAAGGTGATCACTGAAAATGGCAAAATCATAGATATCGGCAAACGGTTGAAGCGCTATGATGCAATTGACACCGGCATATTTCTTTGCACTCCTGTTATTTTTGACGTTCTCCAGGAAAGTATTCGGGGTGGTGATGAAACCCTTTCCGGGGGAATAAAGATTCTGGCAAACCGTGGCAGGATGAATACCCTTGATGTTTCCAACGGGTTCTGGCTCGACGTTGACGACCCGAAGGATTTGAAAAATGCTGAATTCCTTTTATGCAGACAATTGAAGAAAAAAACAGACGGTCCTGTATCCAGATTCATCAACCGGCCGATCTCCATTAGAATTACTAGGTGGCTTCTTAAAACGGGAATGAAACCCAACCAGATTTCGCTGTTGAGTTTCTTTATCGGTATTCTCGGTGGTTTATTTTTCTCTATGGGAAACAATATTAATCTGGTTATAGGTGGGCTCCTGGTACAACTTTCATCTATAATTGACGGGTGTGACGGCGAGGTTGCCCGTTTGAAATTTCTGGCAACCAACTTCGGCGGGTGGTTCGATGCTGTTCTGGACAGATATGCCGATGCGCTGATTATTCTGGGAATGATATACGGGCACTGGACAATGCATAACGATATCATGGTATGGTTAGTTGGCTTTGCCGCGCTTATTGGGAGTTTTATGAATAGTTACACTGCCCACAAATACGATTCCTTCCTGAAAGGTCAAACCAGGCCCGAAGTAAGACTTGGCAGAGATGTTCGTATGTTCATAATCCTTGTTGGCGCACTGTTCAATCAGGTTTTCATCACTTTAGCGGTCTTGGCTATTTTGACGAATTTCGAATCCATCAGAAGAGTCCTTATTTTGAGGAACGAACTTGATTGAAAAGGTTGAACTCGAGATAGAAAAAATCGTCGGGCAATCTGAGGTGCCTGAGGATCTGACACATTCTAAGAATACAAGAGAATGGGTGCTAAGGCTCAAACCAAACGCCGACACAGCTCTTCAGATCGCCGCGCTCGGACATGATATAGAAAGAAGTATTAAGGAAAGAAAAGTTTTTCGAAAAGACTTCAGTACTTTCAATGAGTTTAAAAAAGCCCATTCCATAAACAGTGCCAGGATATTGCGTCAAATACTATCAAAACACGATATCGACAAGGAGGTTGTCGAAAAAATAACCTATCTCGTCAAGCACCATGAATTCGGCGGCGATCCTGAAGCGGATATCCTGAGAAATGGAGATAGTATTTCCTTTTTCGACGTCAATTTGCCGTTTTATTTTCGAAGGACTTCAAAAGAAGATGTTGCATCCCGCATAAAGTGGGGTTATGCGAGATTATCCGGGGAATCCAGAGACATTGTTAAAAGCTTCAAATACGATAACCTGGAATTGGACTCCCTTTTCCAGAATGTAATCTTGCATGAGATAATTGCAGACTTGAAAGCTCGATAGTTATCTGGAAGACTTCAAAAATTAATCAGCTAATTTCTACTGGCAAGAAATACTCCTTCTTCAACACCATATTCTCCATTTCCAGACCGCTGTAAATATATGCTGACCGAGATTCAGAAAATAGCGGAAGAGGCCGTCACGGCAGAGTTATTCGTCTGAATTCGTCCGAAAGCGGTCTAAATTTTCTTTATAAGAATTTTTCTCCGGATCCTGTTCGATAGCCATCTCCATCATCCTGATGGCCTCGGCCAGGTTTCCACGGGCATAACAAATCTCGGCCAGCGTATTCAACACCTTCGCTCTGAACTCGCCAGCGTATGCACGTTTAAGCGCCTCTCGCGCATAATGCTCGGCTTCTTCGAGAATGATCTTTCTTTCAAGGCACCACTTGGCATATCCATAGTATTTCTCCGGATTGGCCAGCCAATTATCTCCCATACTCGACTTCTTAATCCTGACCGCCTCGACCATATCTTTGTTAACATATAACTCATAGTCGGCCAGAAGAAGCATGTGAGATTCCCTACCGGATTCACTCCGGTCATTTGCCGTTGCATCGACGCCCGCCTGAATATACTTTGCAATCCGATCGGTCTTATCTTGTTTCCGCGCCAATTTGATCATTAACCGGGTCATCTTGGCAACATTGCCTGATCTTCCTCTCTTCGAGTTCAATACTCCATCGGCGGCCGGCAGCACTTCATCGAATGCAATCATGTCTTTCCAAGCCGCCTTAGCGGTATTTTCGAAAATCTGATACGAATAATCGGAGCTCCTGCCCGTGGCCAGGCTGCCCGCCTGCCGGTAATATTCCACGGCTTTCAAATGCTCCCCCGTATCGGAGCTATAGCCGGCAAGAAATATAGCATCCGAGAATGAGGGATTAGTCTGGAGTCTGGCTTTACGCTTATCGACCGTTGTAAGATCCAATAACCCTCTTCTCAAGGAACTGATAAAATGATCTGATCCTGTATACCCGGTCCAGCGATAAATGACATCACCGGAGCTGTTTGCCAGAATAAATACCGGAAACAGGCTTCCTATTTTATACTGTCGGGATAGTTCGACGCCCTCGCCCTCCTTGGCATTTAGCGGAAAATGTACCACCGATTGCATGGCGTTCTTAATAACATCCTCTGTTTCCGCTTCACGAGCGGAAAGCTCACAGTATTCTCACCCCTCGCTAAAGAATTCAAAAAGAAGCAGCTTATCTTGCCGGGCCGATAGCGATTTTGCCTCGTCAAAGGTCTTCGGTTTTTGCGCGTTCGCAGTTCCCACGATGATAGCACTTATCATTAAAGTGCAAGCTGCGGTTTTCATAATGCTCATCCTATCCTCGCTATTGTTGTCCTTGTCTGGAACTTACGGTATCGCTCCTCGCATTAATTCAGCATCCTCTGGTTACACAATAAGGAAAAACCCATCCCTGTTGTCAAGATCCACGTTTGAGAGTGGCTCCGATCCTGAAAATCAAAGGACATGATTGCTAAAGGAAAGACTATATTTCAAAAAAGCACCTGCCAGACAAAAATACCGATAATTATCGCGCCTATTACGAATTTCATCAATCCGCCGACAAGAAATCCCAAGAAGCTCCCCAGACCGGCCCGCAACGCCAGCCGGGAATTTTTATTGACCAAGAACTCCATCGCATAAGCGCCTGCAAAAGCGCCGATAATAAAACCGATAATACCTATCCCCGGCACCGATAAACCCACAATCATACCGATAAAGGCGCCTATCATACCCGCATAGGAACCGCCCATCTTCTTCACTCCCATGACGCTTGCCGCCCAGTCAAGCACCATTGAAGCGACAGTCAATACGGCGAAAATGATTAACGTCTGACCGCTGATGGCCGAAAAATCGGTAAAGAGCGCGTACAAAAAAGCCGCACCAAAGATTACCGGCACGCCCGGTATAACAGGTAGAACGACTCCTGCCAGACCAACCAGCATAACGGCTATGGCCAGGATAAAGAGTATTATTTCAGACCAGGACATATCAGGTTTCCATAAGGGAAAGACACTGAGGATGCTCTGAAAGTCTTTTGCTTCCCTGGTTGAACGTTCCTGAATTCACACTCCCTCGTTTCTTTCCGATTCCGCTCCCAAGCATCAACCGATTCCAAAATAACCTAATCCCGATTACACATAATTGCAAATAATTATTAAAATCGCGAAGCCGATGCTTATGAAAAACGGTGCTTGACGCTTAGGACGTTTTGTATATCTTACACCGAAATGAACTGATGGACTCAACAGGAAGGGATTATGTTTGTAAATAAAATCGCCAATAAGAAGCTGGAGTTCGGGTCAAGAAGAGGTATTTATATCGACATTTCTGAACTCCCGGATAAACCTCATCCCGTGAGCACGGAAACCCTCAACGCTCTGAATAAATTCGATCTCTGGTATCGCACATTATGCTCCATCCTCTACAATTTTGTTCCGACATCCGGGCACCCGGGAGGCAGCGTATCCTCCGGGCGCATGGTTGCTTCGGTCATAATCGAAACCATGGATTACAATATCGGTGACCCTGACCAACCGGATGCCGACCTGATCAGCTACGCTGCCGGTCATAAGGCCCTGGGCCTTTACGCCATGTGGGCCTCGCGTAATGAGATGGTGAGAGCCAGCCGTCCCGAGCTTCTGCCGGGGCCAGACAAACAGCTTCGCCTCGAGGATATGCTCGGTTTTCGAAGAAATCCCGTTCAGAATACGCCGCTGTTTAAGAAATTCAAAGCCAAGGCCCTCGATGGGCACCCGACCCCATTAACGCCGTTTCTAAAACTATCGACCGGAGCTTCGGGCGTGGGAATTCCCTCATCATTTGGTCTGGCTTTCGGGGCGCTCGACAAATACGGCAGCGACGCTCCCAGGGTTCACGTAATCGAGGGTGAGGGCGGCCTCACGCCGGGTCGAACATCAGAAGCTCTGGCCACCGCCGCGACGGCACAGTTTAAAAATCTGACCGTGCATCTCGACTGGAACCAATCTTCCATAGATTCCGACCGCGTCTGCCGTGAG